>NZ_JAAOQS010000150.1:0-19109 GCF_011603105.1 Rhodococcus sp. A14
CTCCCGCTCCCGGCCCGGTGCCGGCACCCGCTCCGCCGCCGGCTCGCAAGGGCGGACTCCTCCGCCGTTACTTCGGTTTCTGACGACTCCGGCCGGAGTCAGGCGGCGCCGACGAGCAGCGCCGTCCAGCCGGCGACAACCCCGGCCGCGGCCCCGTACACCAGCCACCGCCAGACCGATGCCCGGCGTAGTCGCCACACCGACGGTGCGACCCCGGCCACCACGACGAGTTCGAGGATCACCGCCAGGGCGGGGTTGATCCGCGCGAGCTGCGAGCCGAAGGCCATCACCGCGACCGCCACCACGACCGCGGCGAAGCCCGCCACGAGGAGTCCGGTCGACCACGGTGTCCCCGTCGGCGGCGGAGACGGGGAATGAGGGTGCAGCATTGTCACCGGCCCGTGCGGACGCGCTCGTAGAACGCCATCGCCGCCGCCGTCGCGACATTGAGCGAGTCCGTGCCGGGTGCCATCGGAATGCGGGCACGAATGTCCGTGGCCCGCATGGCGTGTTCGGTGAGGCCGGGACCTTCCGCGCCGAGCAGCAACGCCACCTTCTCCCCCGTCATCGCCTCGGCCAACGTCACCGCCTCGGGGTTCGGGGTCAACGAGATAAGCTGGAAACCCCGCTCCCGCAACGCGTCCAGGTCGTGCGGCCACTTCGTCACGTGCGCGAACGGAACCCGGAGAACGTGCCCCATCGACACCCGGACCGCCCGGCGGTACAGCGGGTCGGCGCAGCCCTTGCCGAACACCACGGCGTCGACGCCGAGCCCTGCCGCGTTACGGAACATCGAGCCCAGGTTCTCGTGATCGTTGACGCCCTCGAGCACCGCGACCGTCCGGGCGTGCTCGAGCACGTCCGGCAGTTCGAGCGGCGTGGGGCGGCGCGCCGCCGCGAGCACACCCCGGTTGAGGTGGAACCCGACGACCTCGGCCATGACATCCGCCGTCGTCCGGTAGAACGGCACGTCCACGTCCGCGAGGTCGTCCGTGAGTTCCTCCAGCCGCCGATCGACGCCGAGCAGCGCGATCGGGTCGAACCGGGACGTGAGCAGGCGCTGCGCCACCAGCACGCCTTCCGCGATCACCAGACCCTTGCCCTCGGGGAGGTCGGGACGGCGGTCCGAGGAATTGAGATCGCGGAAGTCGTCCAGCCTGGTGTCGGCCGGATCCGTTATGTCGATGACGTGAACCACCGGTCCATCGTGCCGTATGCGGGGCGTCACAGCGTTGACTCCCCTCCACCGAGCGCGAAAGCTCGGAGGAATGAAGCAACTGCAGGGACGCACGGCTCTGGTGACCGGTGCCTCCGGCGGTCTCGGCCGCGTCGTCGCCCGGGCCCTTGCGAGGGAGGGCGTCGCCGTCGCGGTGTCCGGCCGGCGTGCGGACCGCCTCGCGGACATCGTCGGAGAACTGCGTGCGCTGGGTGTGCGTGCCGAGGCCGTGCCCGCGGACCTGGACCGGCTCGGTCAGCTCGATTCGCTGATCGACCGCGCCGAGGCGGCGGTCGGCCCCCTCGACCTGCTGGTGAACAACGCCGGTGTGGAGAACGTCTCGGCCTTCACCCGACTCGACCCCGGCGAGCTCACCGCCATGGTCGACGTGAATCTCACCGCGCCACTACTTCTCACGCGCCGTGTGGTGCCCGGGATGCTGGGCCGCGGTCGCGGTCACGTGGTGTTCATCTCGTCGCTGGCCGCGAAGATCGGTCCGGCGTACTGCGCGCCGTACGCCGCGACGAAGGCCGGATTGATCGGTCTCACCCAGTCGCTGCGCGCGGAGTACGCAGGCTCGCCCGTCGGTTTCTCCGTCGTGTGCCCCGGCTTCATCGCCGGCGACGGCATGTACCAGCGGATGACGGAACGCGGAATCAGGGCCGGCCGGATCACGGGCGAGACCAGCACCGACAAGGTCGCCGCCGCCGTGATCCGGGCGATTCGGCGTGACCGGCCCGAGATCGTCGAGAGCGGAGCGCCGATCCGCCCGCTGCTCGCCCTGTCACAGATCGCGCCGGGACTGGTCGAACGGGCGGCCGCGAGGTTCGGCGCCACCGCGATGTTCCGGCGGTTGAGCGAGGACCGCGGCAGGGTGGAGCCGGACGGTTGACCGCCGACGGGGTTGTCCGAGTCGCGTATCCGGGGGCCGGCACTCACCTAGGCTCGCGGGCGTGAGTGATTCCACGCCGACGATCGGTTCGCCAGCGGAACTGGCGCGGGCGCTCGACGCCACCGGCTACCTCGCCGACGACGGCGTCGCGATGGCCGCGTTCCTCGCCATCCGTATGGGACGTCCGCTCTTTTGCGAGGGCGAACCCGGCACCGGCAAGACGTCGCTCGCGGCCGCGTTGTCGGAGGCGTTCGGTCTGCCGCTGATCCGCCTGCAATGCCATGAGGGCATCGACGCCGCGCAGGCGCTCTACGACTGGGACTTCCCGCGGCAGTTGCTGCACCTGCGGACGCTGGAGGCGGCGAGCGACGGCACGCTCGAGGCCGACACGGTCGAACGCTCGCTGTACACCGAGCGGTTCCTGCTGGCGCGCCCCTTGCTGCGGGCCCTCACCGAAGCGCCGTGCGTGCTGCTCGTCGACGAGATCGACCGCGCCGACGACGAGTTCGAGGCATTCCTGCTGCAGGTGCTCGACGAGAATGCCGTCACCATCCCCGAACTGGGCGAGGTGCGGGCGGCGACACCACCGCTGGTGGTGCTCACCTCCAACCGCACCCGCGAGGTGCACGACGCCCTCAAACGCCGCTGCCTCTACCACTGGCTCGAACACCCCGATCTGGCGCGGGAGGTCGCGATCCTGCGCCGCCGCATCCCCGGAATCGGGGCCGAACTCGCCGGCCAGGTCGCCCGGGCCGTCCACTCCCTGCGCGAGATGGAACTGCTCAAGCCGCCGGGGGTGGCCGAGTCGCTGGACTGGGCGCGCGCACTGCGGGAACTCGATCGGGACGTGCTGGACGCGGAGACCGCCGCCGCGACGCTCGGCGCGGTCCTCAAGTACCGCGAGGACCTCGAACGGGTGGCCCGGGTCGGACTGGACCGGCTCCTGGCGGGGTGAGAGGCGTGTCCACGACCCCGGACAGCGGCGACCCGCTGGTGGGCATCGCCGGGTTCGCGCACGCCCTCGCGGCGGCGGGACTGTCGGTCGCGTCGGACGCCGTCGCCGCGTTCACGCGAGCCCTCCGCCAGGTGGATGTGGGCGATCCGAGCCAGGTGTACTGGGCGGGTCGCGCGACGCTGTGCCGCGGTCCCGACGACATCCCGCGGTACGACTCGGCGTTCTCGGCCTGGTTCGGCGGTACCGTCCCGGCTCGCACGCCGCGGTCCGGGGAGCAGCCTCGCCGCGCCAGTATCGCGGCTCTGACCACGACGGAGGGCGGCGACACCGGTGGCGACGCGCCGCATCTGCGGGTCGCCGCGGACGACACCGAGGTGTTGCGCCACCGCGACATCGCCGACCTCACTGCGGCCGAGCGCGCGCACCTCGCCGAGCTGATCGCCGCCCTGCGCCCGCGGCCCCCGACCCGCCCGGCCATCCGTATGCGCCCGGCCCGCCGGGGCACCGTGGACCCGCGGCGCACCGTGCGGGGCATGCTCGCGGCGGGCGGCGAACCGGTGCGGCCGAGCCACCACCGCAAGGCAACCCGGCCGCGCCGGATGGTGCTGCTGATCGACGTGTCCGGATCGATGAGCCCGTACGCCGATGCGCTGCTGCGCTTCGCGCACGTCGTCGCCCGCGGCAACCCCGCAGGAACCGAGGTGTTCTCGCTGGGCACTCGGCTGACGCGGCTCTCGCGGGCACTGCGGGTCCGCGACCCGGAAGTGGCGCTCGCCGCCGCGGGCCGGGCCGTGCCCGACTGGGCGGGCGGCACCCGTCTCGGCGAGACGCTGCGCGCGTTCCTGGACCGCTGGGGCAGGCGGGGCGTGGCGCGCGGCGCCGTCGTGGTGATCTTCTCCGACGGCTGGGAGCGCGGTGACCCGACCCTGCTCGCGGAGCAGATGGCTCAGCTGCGCCGGCTCGCCCGCACCGTGCTGTGGGTGAATCCGCACGCCGGCGCGGACGGGTACGAGCCGGTGCAGTCCGGGATCGCGGCCGCGCTGCCGTACGTCGATCGTCTGCTCGCCGGCCACAGTCTCGCGACATTGCAGGAACTGCTCGAGGTCGCGCGCCGAACGTGACCGATCCGGAACCGGTTCCACGATTTCGGGTGTTGGTCGCGCTCCGTCGGCGCAGAGTAGGACGTATCACCTGAGGCTCCCGGCTTTGGAGGCGCGATGCGCATCACTGTCACCGTCGACGGAACTACATACACGGACGAGGTGGAACCGCGACTACTCCTCGTCCACTATCTACGGGATCGGCTCGGCAAGGTCGGCACCGTCATCGGCTGCGACACCGGAAACTGCGGGGCGTGCACCGTTCATCTGAACGGTCACAGCGTCAAGTCCTGCTCGGTGCTCGCCGTGCAGGCCGACGGCGGCGACGTCCTCACCGTCGAAGGCCTGTCCCGGAACGGGACGTTGCACCCCGTGCAGCAGGCGTTCCGCGACAATCATGCCCTGCAGTGCGGCTACTGCACCCCCGGCATGATCATGCAGACCCTCGACCTGCTCGCCGAGGAACCCGACCCGGACGAGCGGACGGTGCGGCTGGGGTTGGAAGGCAACCTGTGCCGCTGCACCGGGTATCAGAACATCGTCAGCGCGGTGCAGGATGCGGCGCAGCGGTTGCGCGGCGGCGGCACCACCGAAGCACCGACGGCGGATGCACCGAAGACCGACACCGCGCAGGGAGGTGTGCGATGACCGCCACCGCGGAACCGGAGATCGGGAAGGCCCGCACACGCAAGGAAGACGAACATCTGGTCACGGGCCGCACCCGCTGGACCGACAACCTCGTCCTGCCCGGCATGCAGCACCTGGCGATTCTGCGCAGCCCGTTCGCGCACGCCCGCATCACCGGTGTCGACGCCTCCGCCGCCCGCGAGATGCCCGGGGTCGTCGCGGTCCTCACCGGCGCCGATCTCGCCGACGAGCAGGGCAGCCTGCCGTGTGCCTGGCCGATCACACCGGACATGAAGTCGCCGCCCGCCCCGTCCCTCGCGGTCGACGGCGTCAACTTCGCCGGCGAGGCCGTCGCGGTCGTGGTGGCGCGCAGCGCGTACGAGGCGCACGACGCACTCGAGGTGATCGACGTCGAGTACGACGAACTGCCGGTCGTGCTCGATCTCGCGGGCGCGGCCGCCGACGGCGCCGACCTCGTGCACCCTGATCTCGGGACGAACGTCAGCGCCACCTGGACCTTCGACTCCGCGGAGGCCGGCACGGGCGGCGACGTCGAGCAGGCCATCCGCGACGCGGAGGTACTCGTCGAGCGCACGTTCCGGCAGCAGCGGCTGATCCCGGCATTCATGGAACCCCGCTCGGTGGTGGTCGACCCGACCGGCGCCCAGATCACCATGTGGTCGGCCACGCAGATTCCCCACATCCTGCGGCTGATGCTGGCGATGACGCTCGACATACCGGAGCACAAACTGCGCGTGGTCGCCCCGGACGTCGGCGGCGGTTTCGGCGGCAAGCTTCAGGTGACGCCGGAGGAAGTCATCGCGCTGCTCGTCGCGCGGCGACTCGGCAAGCCCGTCAAGTACACCGAGTCGCGTAGCGAATCGATGGTCGCGGCGCATCACGGGCGCGACCAGATCCAGAAACTGACACTGGCCGCCCGCCGCGACGGCACCGTCACCGGAATGAAGGTCGAACTGCTCGCCGACATGGGCGGGTACCTGCGCCTGGTCACCTCGGGGGTGCCGATCCTGGGCGCGTTCATGTTCAACGGCATCTACAAGTTCCCGGCGTATCACTTCACGTGCACCAACGTCTTCACCAACAAGGTGCCCACCGACGCGTACCGCGGGGCGGGCCGCCCGGAGGCGACGTTCGCGATCGAGCGGATGATGGACGAACTCGCGACCGAGTTGTCGATGGATCCGCTGGAATTGCGGGCGAAGAACTGGATCACCCACGAGGAGTTCCCGTTCGACACCGTCGCGGGCCTGACGTACGACTCCGGTAACTACGAGGCCGCCACCGCGCACGCGCGGGAGTTGTTCGACTACGACGGGCTCCGGCGCGAACAGGCTGAGCGCCGCGAGCGGAAGGATCCGGTGCAACTCGGCATCGGGGTGTCCACGTTCACCGAAATGTGCGGGCTGGCACCGTCGCGCACCCTCGGCGCGCTGGCCTACGGGGCCGGCGGGTGGGAGCACGCGGCGATCCGGATGCTGCCCACCGGCAAGGTCGAGGTGGTCACCGGTTCGTCAGCGCACGGCCAGGGTCACGAGACCGCGTGGAGCCAGGTGGTCGCGGATCAGCTGGGGGTTCCGTTCGAGGACGTCGAGGTGCTGCACGGCGACACCCAGACCTCGCCGCGTGGCATGGACACGTACGGTTCCCGGTCTTTGGCGGTCGGCGCGATCGCCGTAGTGAAGGCCGCCGAGAAGGTGATCGCGAAGGCCAGGCCCATCGCGGCGCACCTGATGGAGTGCGCCGAGGACGATCTCGAGTTCACCGAGGGCCGGTTCCGGGTGAAGGGCACCGAGAAAGCTGTCGGCATCGCCGATGTCGCGCTCGCCGTGTTCGCCGCGCACGACCTGCCCGAGGGTGTGGAACCGAATCTGGACTCCGAGGCCGCGTATGACCCGGAGAACTTCTCGTTCCCGCACGGCACGCACCTGTGCGCGGTGGAGGTGGACACCGAGACCGGGAAGGTCGGCATCCGCTCCTACGTGTGCGTCGACGACATCGGGCACGTGGTCAACCCGCTGATCGTGGAGGGTCAGGTGCACGGCGGACTCGCCCAGGGCATCGCGCAGGCTCTGTACGAGGAGGCGGTGTACGACGAGTCCGGCACCCTCCTGTCGGGTTCGTTCGCCGAATATCACGTGCCGTCGGCGGCGGATCTGCCGACGTTCACCACGGGCCGCACCGAGACACCCGCCACCGGTAATCCGCTCGGCGTCAAGGGGGTCGGTGAAGCGGGGACGATCGCGTCCACCCCGGCCGTCGTCAATGCCGTCCTCGACGCCGTCCGCCAGTTCGGGGTGCGCGACGTCGAGATGCCGTGTACGCCGATGCGGGTCTGGAACGCCATCCACACCGCTCAGGGAGGTGCCCGATGATTCCGTCAAGCTTCGACTACGTGTCCCCGACCTCCGTCGAACAGGCGGTGGCCGCGCTCGCCGAGGCCGGGGAGGACGCCAAGATACTCGCGGGCGGCCAGAGCCTGCTACCGGTGCTGCGGCTGCGGTTGTCTTCGCCGAGCACCCTCGTCGACCTGGGCCGGATCGGTGAGTTGCGCGGCGTCCGCGACGACGGAGACAGCCTCGTGATCGGTGCGATGACCACGTACTACGACCTGATCCGCGACCCGCTCGTTCACGAGCACGCGCTGCTGCTCGTCGAGGCCACCCGCACCGTCGCCGATCCGCAGATCCGGCATCGCGGCACGCTGGGTGGCGCTCTGGCGCATGCCGATCCGGCGGGCGACCTCTGCGCCCCCGCACTGGCACTCGACGCCACCCTGACCGCCGTGGGTACCGCGGGCAGGCGGAGCATCCCGGTCGCGGACTTCTTCGAGGGCTACTACACCACCACGCTGCGACCGGACGAGATCCTCGTGGACGTGCGGGTTCCCAAGCACACCGGCTGGGAGGCGCGGTACGAGAAGTTCAACACGGTCGCGGAGGCCTGGTCGATCGTGGCGGTGGCCGCGACGATCCAGGTCGACGGCGGCACGATCCGGCAGGCCCGGGTGGCGCTGACCAACATGGGGGCAGTGCCGGTGCGGGCTCGCGGTGTCGAGGACGCGCTCGTCGGCAATGCCGCCGATCCGGAACTGATCCGGGCGGCGGCCGAACACGCCGCCGAGGGCACCGACCCGATCACCGACGGCAACGCCGACGCCGAGTACCGCAGCCACCTCGCGAGAGTGCTGACCCGGAGGGCGGTGGCGACGGCGGTCGGCGTCTGAACGGTTGCGGCAGCCGTCAGGACCGCGGGTCGCGGCTCGCTTCCACGGCCTGCTCGGTGGCGTCGCAGACCACCACGGGGTGTGGTTCGAGAACGTTGTGCAGTTCGACCACCGGAAGGTAGCGGCCCGCATCCGGTCTGCGTACTTTCAGTCGCACTCGTTGGTGCCGCATCAGGTAGAGCGCTGCGCCGATGCCGCTCACCAGGGAGATCGCACCTCCGATCACGAGCGGGGCGCGGGGGTCCAGGACGTCGGCCAGCCAGCCCAGAACCGGACTGCCCAGCGGGGTGCCGCCGAGGAAGCAGAGCATGTAGATGCCCATCACCCGGCCGCGCATCTCGGACGGCACGGACATCTGCAGGATGTTCATCGCCGCCGTCGTGAACGTCAGCGTCAACGCGCCGGTCGGGACGAGCATGATCGCGACCAGCACGTAGGTGGGCATGAGTCCCACCAGGATCTCGAACGCCCCGAATGCGGCCGCGGCGCCGAGGAACGTGCGCAGGCGCGGCGGGGTCTTGCGTTTCGCGGCGATCGTGGCGCCGGCCAGCGTGCCCACGGCGAGGGTGGTCGACAGCAGTCCGTAGGCGTCCGCGCCGCGCTCGAACGTGTTGCGGGCGAGAACGGCGAGACTGATCGGGAAGTTCAGCCCGAACGTCGACACCATGAACACCGCCACCATCAGCACCCGCAGGTCGGTGCGACCCCACACGTAACGGAAACCCTCGCGGACCTGCCCCTTTCCACGTTCCGCCTGGGGTGCCGTGAACAGTTCGCGGGCGTTCATCATCAGCAGGGCGATCAGCACACCGGTGAACGTGCCCACGTTGAGCAGGAACACCCACCCCGTGCCGATGAGGGTGATCAGCACACCGGAGATCGCCGGGCCGATGATGCGAGCGGTGTTGAACGTCATCGAGTTCAGGGCGATGGCATTGGGCAGCGACTCCTTGCCGACCATCTCGATCGTGAACGACTGCCGCGCCGGCGCGTCGATCGCCGACGCACAACCCAGCAGAAACGCGATGAGGTAGACGTGCCACAGGGCCACCAGCCCGCCGACGTCCAGCAACCCGAGCACCAGTGCGCACAACGCCATCGACACCTGCGTCGCGATCAGGATGCGCCGCTTGTCGTACCGGTCGGCGAGCACGCCGCCCCAGACGGACAGGAACAGGGTCGGACCGAACTGCAGTGCCATCACGATGCCGACCGCGAGTGCATTGCCGTTCGACAACGTCAGGACGAGCCAGTCCTGCGCCACCCGCTGCATCCAGGTTCCGACGAGGGAGACGATCTGCCCCGACGCCCACAGCCGGTAGTTCCGGGTGCGGAGAGCGACGAACATGCCGGTCTTCGGCTGGGCTGAGGCAGTGGACTCGGATTCGGGCGGCACACATCCATCTTGCTCCCGGGCCCCGCGCGCCATCGACCGGCCCTGGGGGACATCGGCGGCCGGATTACTCCGGATGCCGGCTACGTTCTCCGGCAAGGGGTTTCCCCGCGCCGCGGGGTTCGGGCAGGCGAATGCCGTTGTACGGGTGGGGACTGCAGGCGGCCGTTCGGACTACTCCGAGTCGGCGACGATGGACGTGATGATGCCGACGGCGTCGCGGAGGGTCTTCAGCTGAGCCTCGTCGAGCCCGGACAGCCGCTCGTTCATCCATGCCTCGCGGGCGTGGGTCTCGTCGGCGATCAGCGCGTGACCGGCATCCGACAGCGTGACGATGATCTGCCGTCCGTCGGTGGGATGCGGTGCCCGCTCGACCAGCCCCAGTTCGACCAGCGACGCGATGACCCGGGTCATCGACGGCGGCTGCACCTTCTCACGAGCCGCGAGATTGCCCGGCGTCATGGCGCCGTCGCGGGCAAGGGTGGCCAGAGCCGACAGCTGGGTCAGCGATACCTGGGCGTCGACGCGGCGCCCACGCAGGTGACGCGTGAGGCGCACGACAGCCAGGGAGAGGTCGCTGGCGAGTGCTCGCGTATCCGTGGTCACGGGAATGACAATACGGGACCGATCGGCCGCCGTTTACGTTACTGCGTCGGTGATCGGACCGACCGCGAAGTAGGCCACGAAGAGAAGCGCCACCACCCACATCAACGGGTGAATCTTCTTGATACCACCGCTCGCAGCATTGAGCACGACCCACGACACGAATCCGACGCCGATGCCGTTGGCGATCGAGTACGTGAACGGCATGACGGCGATGGTGAGGAACGCGGGCAACGCGATCGAGAACTGGGTGAAATCGATGTCGCGGACCTGACCGATCATCATCGCGCCCACCACGACCAGTGCCGGCGCGGCGGCCTCGATCGGCACCACCGAATACAGCGGGGTCAGGAACATCGCGGCCAGGAACAGCAGTCCCGTCACCACATTCGCGAGTCCGGTGCGGGCGCCCTCGGCAATACCCGAGGCGGATTCCACGAACACGGTGTTGGACGACGCCGACGCGCCGCCACCGACGATGGCACCGGTGCCCTCGACGACCAGGGCCCGCCCGATGTTGGGCAGGTTGCCGTCCTCGTCGGTGAGGCCCGCCTCCTTGCCGAGCCCGGTCATCGTGCCCATGGCGTCGAAGAAGTTGGCGAGCACGAGCGTGAACACCAGCAGGCTGGCCGCGAGTACGCCGATGCGGGTGAACGCGCCGAAGATGCTGACGTCTCCGACGAGGCTGAGATCCGGAAGTTCCGCCAGCACATCGGGTGCGGCCGGGACACTGAGGTTCCAGCCGTAAGGGTTCACGCCCAGCGACGGTCCGACACCGGCGACGGCCTCGATGATCGCGGCCAGCACGGTGGTGACGACGATGCCGATGAGCAGACCGCCGCGCACCTTGCGCACCACCAGGACACCCATCAGCAGCACACCGAATACGAACGTCACGGTCGGCCAGGAGGAGATCGATCCGTTGATGCCCAGGCCGACGGGGACGGTGGTGCCGGCGGCGTCCGGGATGCGCCGCACGAACCCGGCGTCGACGAGACCGATGAACGCGATGAACATGCCGATACCGGCGGCGATGGCGGATTTGAGCTCGGCCGGAATGGCATTGAAGACGGCCGTCCGGAATCCGGTGAGCGCCAACACGACGATGATGACACCGTCGATCACCACGAGGCCCATCGCCTCGGGCCAGGTGACCTGCGGTGCGATGGTGACGGCGAGAAGACTGTTGATGCCGAGGCCCGCCGCGATCGCGAAGGGATAGTTCGCGACGACCCCGAACACGATGCTCATCAGTCCCGCCACCAGGGCCGTGACCGCGGCCACCTGGTTGACGGGGAGGATGTTGCCGAGGACGTCGGTCTTCGCGACGGCGTCGTCGGCCGAGAAACTACCGAGGATGAGCGGGTTCAGCACCACGATGTATGCCATCGCGACGAACGTCACCACTCCGCCGCGGATCTCCGCTCCTACCGTCGAACCACGCTCGGTGATCTTGAAGTAGTTGTCGAGCAGTTTCGGAGCAGCACCCATTGTTCAGTCCCCATCGCCAGAAGTCGCGCGTCGCCCTTGGAGATTAGGGCACCACGGCGAGGGTAGCGTTCATTCGGTGAACGAATCCGCAGATCGCCCACCCCTCACTCAGCGCCTCGCCGACCCGCGACCTGCGCTGATACTGGGAACGCTGGCGTGGGCGGTCGCGGCCGTCGTGGTGATCGTCACGGGCGATCGGTGGTCGGATGCGCTTCCGACGTGTATAGCGGGGGTCGTCGTCGGATTCCTCGGCTACGGATTGTTCGCGTTGCAGCGGCGGGCGGCCCGGCGCGGCAGCCGCGGGGCACAGCAGGGACTGCTCTAGATCTCGCTCGAGGTCAGGGTTCGGCGGGGCCGGGTGCGGGTCAGCAGGATCCAGAAGGCCGCCCACAACGCGCCGAACGCCCACCCGGCGAGGACGTCGGTCATCCAGTGCGCGGCGAGGTAGACGCGCGACAGCCCCACCGCCAGCGTGTACAGCACCAGCAGCACGACCAGCGCGATTCGGACGTACCCCACCAGCACCACCCGGAGGGTCACGGCGACGAGAACGCTCGCGAGGATCGCGGTCATCATCGCGTGCCCGGACGGGAACGAGAACGTCGAGATCTCCACCAGCCGATCCGGCAGTGGCGGGCGGTGCCGCTCGAACAGGTTCTTGAGCGTGGTCATCACGGCCAGGCCCGACAGCATCGCGCCGGCCACGAGGACGGCTTCGCGCCGACGGTCCCGGAGCAGGAGGGCGATCGTCAGGACGGTGGACACGATCCAGGCCGCGACCGTTCCGCCGCTGTGCGTGACGACGGTGACGACGTCGATCAACCACGGTGCGCGCTCTCCGACGGCACTGTCGAGCACGCTCTGGTCAAACGACACCGGCGGCGCCCCACGTGCCTTCGGCCCACGACTCGGAGCAATGGGGGGTTCCCTGCTCGTCCACCCACCACGGGACCGCGATCTCGGTGTCGACCGCGCCCGTGAGCTTCACCGTGAGCCGGGGATGGACGACGACGGGACCGTGCGGCAGGTCGCGGCCGAGTGCGGCGAAGGCGAGCACGGCGGCGGGTTCGCGGTCCCATGAGGATTCACGGCCGGAACCGGTGACGGTGCCGCGGATCGCCGCGGACGCGAGGGGGAGGTCCAGCAGATCGGCGAGAGCCTCGGCGGTGTCCAGGCTTCCCACCACCAGGCGCTCGCGCGGCACCGCGGCGGCCAGCCACGGTGCGTCCAGCACCAGGGCGTCGCCGGGGTCGACGAGTGCGCCCGTCAGGCCGCGCACGTGTTCGGGCAGGTGAAGTTCCTCGAGGTCGAGAAGATGGGCGGCCGCGGCGGCCGCGAGCAGGCTGTGCGCCCGCGCGATCACCGCCGGGCTCGGTTCGCGGTCCGGATCGGCCAGTCGATCCAGGAGTAGCTGCGCGAGTTCGGGAGAGTCGACCGTCGACGGCGCCAGGGCCGCCGCGAACACGGCGGATTCCGGGTGCTCGACGGGGTCGAGCAGTCCGGCGAACGTCTCGTCGGTGGGATCGCGGAGCAGACCGAGCACCTGACGGTCCAACTCCGCGTTGTGACGCAGCCACCAGGCCGTGTACCCGGCGCGGTCGGCGAGCAGCGGACGCGTCGACGGGTCCCGGGCGAGCATCGTCAGCGCCTGCGGCCAGCGGTCCTCGTCCACCAGGTCCAGGTCGCGCACCGCCCCGATCTCGTCGGGGTCGTCGTCGAGCGTGTCCCACCAGCGGTCCTCGTCGTCGAGGTCGTGATCGGGGCCGGTGGGGAGTTCGGTGCGCAGCACGGTGAAACCCCAGCCGACACCCACGGCGCGGAGGGCGTCCTCCCCCACCCGCTCGGCGAACGCGGCGTCGACGCACGTGAACGGTGAGTCGTCCACCAGGACGTCGGCGAGAGGCGCACCGGGCAACAGCAATTCGTCCGCACCGCGCAACTCCCCGTCGACATCCGGCAGGGGCAGCTGGCCGAGCCACGACGGCAGGGTGCCGGGGTCGACGCGCCCGGCGAGTGCGAGCACCGCGGTCGACAGTTCTTCTGCCGCCGCCGCGTCGTCGGGGTCGAGGTCCTCGATCTCGGCCCGCAACGCCGGATCCGAGAGCAGGTCGACGGCCGTGGCGGTCTTCGCGCCGAGCCGCGACAGCAGCGGGTGCGCGGCATCCGGGTGGACGAGCCGCGTCCAGTCGACCCCCAGGACGCCGTCGATGTCGTGCCCCAGCAACACCGTTCGCGGACCGGTCACCGTGCGGCCGTCGGACAGCGGAACCGGGATCGACGCCAGTTCCTCCGCCGCGAGGGCGTCGACGGCCAGCGGTTCGAGCGCCGCGTACAGGCGCTGCCACCAGGATGGTGTCCGCTCGATGCCACTGAGAAGTTCGGTGAGGCGCGCCAGGCCGAGGCGGTGGGCGTCGACGGCGGCCAGCGCGGGCGCCCAGCGCGGCCCGGACAGATCCGGGACGACGAGGCCGTCGACGATCTCGGTGAGGAGTTCGGCGAGTTCCTCGGTGAGCCCGGGGACCACGGACGCCCGAACCGGGGCCTTGTTCGTACCACCGACAGTCGGCAGCCAGGGCTGCTCCCGCAGTTCGGTGACGAGATGGTCCCGCAACGCCGAGTCCACCTCGCTGCGTGCGAACGCGGGAACGGGAACCAGCGACAGTCGCTGCTCGGGCGGCACCGCGGCCACGAACTCGGCGTATCCGGACGCCAACTCGGCGGTCGACGCGCCGGGCAGGATGCGCCTGCGGTCGGGTTGCATGGCGATGTCCGCGACGAGGATCGCGGGTATCGACAGTTCCTCGTCCGACCGTGTGGGGGCGCGCAGGACGTCCTCCGTCACGGGTGAGACGACGCCGTCGCGCACCGGGACGAGCCAGCGTGCCCGCCCGGACTCGTACTGCCACCAGCGGTCGTCGCCGATCGCGACCTCGGTCAACCCGGAATCGAGTGGTCGTTCGCGTCTACGGAACTGCTTGTCGCCCACGGTGATCGAGACGAGTGCCGGGAGTTCGAGCAGGAGGTCGGGTGCCTCGCGGGCCATGTAGGCGAGCAGCGACTCACCGTCCACGTCCTCGCGCAGCGTCAATACGACTTCCGAGGCCGCGCCTGCGGCCGGGCGGTTCTCCGTCGGCCACGCCAGCCGCAGGGCAGGCACGTCCGCTCCCGGGTCCGCACCGTCGAGTTCCCGGAGTTCCGACCTCGTCCGTTCCCCGGAGAACAGCACCGAACCGGACGTCGACCGCAGTTCGACCTCGTCGCTCACCGACAGCACCGCCGTGAAGCCGACGCCGTAGCGGCCGACGGTCGTCCCGGACTTGTTCGACGCCCGCAACGCGACGAGCGCCTGGACTCCGGGCTCGTCCAGCGGGGTGCCCGTGTTGGACACGCTCAGGACGCGGCCGTCGAGTTGCACGGACAGCTCACCGGGTACTTCGGCGCGGGCGGCGGCGTCGGCGGCGTTCTGCGCCAGCTCGGTGAGGAGCCGGTCGCGGTAGCCGGCGCGCGCCAGATCGGATTCGGCCGCCGCGTCCTCCCGCAGACGGGTCGGGGACGTTCGCCACGCCAGAAGCGTCGAATCCCTCAGGGCGGCGGTGCCGAAAGGATCGGCTAGCTGGTCGATGCGGATTCCTCGGCCTCGGTGACCTCGGCAACGGCTTCGGGCTCGGGCCGCGACTCGGATTCGGCCTCGGTGTCCGTCTCGGCGACGGCCCGCTCGACGACCTCGACGGCGCCGTCGTCGTAGGCGTCGAATTGCGGCGAACCGGCACCCGAAGGCAGCAGGGTGTCGGAGTGGGCACCGCAACCGTAGGTCGCGTCGACCACGTGCCCGTCGGCGGCCATCTCGTTGCCGCACACCCCGAACGACGCGTGCAGCGAACCGGCGAGCGGGAGGTAGAAGCCGCACAACCCGCACGTCGACGGCGCGGCCTTGGCCATCTCGGAATCGGGGCCGTAGTCGCCGTCGTGCCAGCGTTCGGCAGCGTCGACGCGACCTTCGAGGCTCATCACCTGCTTGCGGCCCAGGCCGAGTTCGAGGGCGGTCTCGTCGATCTCGGGGTCACCCGTCGCCACATAGCCCGGGACCAGGCGGGGGTCACCGGCCGGCGGTGCCAGCAGATCGCCCGCGGACAGGTCGCCGGGGCGGATGCGCTGGTCCCACGGGATCCATTCGGGTGCGACCAGCGCATCGGGTCCGGGGAGGAGGGCGAGTTCGCTGACGGTGGCATGGTCCGCTTCGGGATCGGCAGCCACCACCACCGCCCACTGCCAGCCCCGGTAGCCCGGAAGGTCCGCAACGAAACGGTGAGTCGCGGCGCACGCGTCCTCGGACGTGACGCCCAGGTAGTCGCCGACTCCCCCTTCCTGCAGTTCGACCAAGGCGGTTCGGGCGAGCTCGACGGCGTCGGTCAGTACGGGACGCGCCACTGCGCGCTCGTCGGAAGAAGCAACACTCACACCACCAGTTTGCCGCACCACCGCAAGTGCGTGCCCACCTGGGCTGTCATGCTGGTCCGATGACCGGCCGGAGGCACCTCGTCCCAGCCCTGCTCGCGGTGGCGTGGATGGTCACCGCGTGCTCCCCGGAGAGTCCCGTGGCGGCGGGCGCGTCCGACGCGGACCTTCACGTGGAGATCGTCCGCACCCTCGACCACGACCCGAATGCGTTCACCCAGGGACTCGAGATCGACGGCACCGAGTTGCTCGAGGGCACCGGCCGCCCCGGCGAGTCCTGGGTGCAGGCCACCGACCTCGACAGCGGCACCGTCCGGATGCGTGCCGAATTGCCGTCTCCCCTGTTCGGCGAGGGCATCACGGTGAGCGGCGACACGATCTGGCAGCTGACGTGGCGTGACGGGGTGGCCGTCGCCCGGGATCGCGCGACACTCGCCGAACAGCGGCGGGTCCCGTTCGACGGCGAAGGGTGGGGCATCTGCGCAGTGCCCGACGCGCTCGTCACCAGTGACGGCTCACCCACCCTCACGTTCCGCGACCCGGTCACGTTCGAACCCCGGCGCACCGTGCAGGCGGTGCAGGACGGAAGCCCGCTGGCCGGCCTCAACGAACTCGAATGCGCGGACGACGGTGCGATCTACGCGAACGTCTGGACCACCGACACCCTCGTCCGCATCGATCCCTCGGACGGGCGGGTCACCGCGGAGATCGACGCCTCCGCCGTCCGCGACGCCCTTCCGCCCGGCCCGCGGGACGTCGACGTCCTCAACGGCATCGCCCAGATCCCGGGAACGGACCGCTTCCTCGTCACCGGAAAGTACTGGCCGCGCATGTTCGAGGTGCGGTTCGTTCCCTGACAGGCCGATCTGACCAGCATTGGCCGGGGTTGCTGTGGTCGCATGTCTCCCGACTAGGACAGAATTAGGGAGTGACCGGACCGCGCGAACCCTACGAGCCTGACGGCGGTCGGGCTCCTGACGAGAATTCCGGGCCCCCCGTTCATCCCGGCTACGACAAATACCCGCCCGCCGCACGTTCGGGAGGTCGACGCACACCGCTCCCACCCCTCCATCCGGTCGGCGGCGGGCAGCGTCCCCGTTCCGACGAGGAGCGGGCCGACGCCCCCAAGGCGCCGCCGATGCCGCGCAAACTCACCGTCACCCGGGTCGCGGCAATGCGCAGCCGGGAACTCACCAACAAGGGCATCGCGACGTTCCATCGCGCGGCCAAGGCGGACGGTGCGGACAAGTCGGGGCTCACCGCGCTCACCTACGCGGTGATGGCCAACAACGCGACCGACGCGGCCATTGCCGTCGCCCTGGCGAACACACTGTTCTTCTCGGCCGCGACGGGCGAAGACAAGACGAAGGTCGCGCTGTACCTTCTGATCACCATCGCCCCGTTCGCCGTCATCGCTCCACTGATCGGTCCGATGCTCGACCGGCTTCAGCACGGCCGTCGCGTCGCACTGGCCACGTCGTTCGGTCTCCGGACGATCCTGGCGATCGTCCTCGTCTTCAACTTCGACAGCTGGGTGCTGTATCCGGCCGCGCTCGGAATGATGGTGCTCAGCAAGTCCTTCTCGGTGCTCAAGAGCGCGGTCACACCACGTGTGCTGCCACCGGAGATCGACCTGGTGCGAGTCAACTCCCGGCTCACCGTGTTCGGACTGCTCGGCGGAACCATCGGTGCCGGCGCCCTCGCGGGTGGTCTCGCCATGGCCACCGGATCCGTCGGCGCGCTGTGGCTGGCGGCGGTCATCACCGCCCTCGGCGCGTACCTCAGCATGCGGATCCCGTCGTGGGTGGAGGTCACCGAGGGCGAGGTCCCCGCCACCCTCACGTATCACGGCGACGAGCACCCCACCGAGGTGCTGGGACGCACCCGCGTGCTGCAACCCGAGGCCGCGGCCACGGCGAAATCCGGTAAACGCAGGCAACCGCTGGGCCGCGCGGTCATCACCGGGTTGTGGGGCAACAGCACCATCCGCGTGCTCACCGGGTTCCTCACGCTGTACATCGCGTTCGTCGCGAAGTCGAGGACCGACCACGAGCCGCTGGTGCAGGCCGCGATGCTCGGTCTGGTCGGCGCCGCCGCCGGCATCGGCAACTTCACCGGCAACGCCGCGGGTGCCCGGATCAAGCTCGGCCGTCCCGCCCTCATCGTGCTGCGCTGCACGGGTGCCGTGTGGGTCATCGCCGTCCTCGCCGCGATCACCGACAACCTGCTGACCGCCGCCCTGGCCACCCTCGTCGCGTCGGCGGCCAGCGCCCTGGCCAAGGTGTCGCTGGACGCGTCGTTGCAGCACGACCTGCCCGAGGAATCGATCGCGTCCGGATTCGGTAGATCGGAGACGGTTCTACAGCTGAGCTGGGTCGTGGGTGGCGCGCTGGGCGTCCTGCTGCCCACTGAATACTGGATCGGGTTCTCCGTCGTCTCTGCCGTCATGACCATCGGCCTCGTCCAGACCGTCCTCACGTACCGCGGGAGCACCCTCCTGCCCGGGCTCGGCGGAAAACGTCCCGACCTGGCCGAACAAGAAGTGTCCGAGCCCCACTCGACCCACCGGGCCGACCGATCGACAGGAAATGTGAAGTAAGTGAGAATGCAGGCGCGAACCAAGAAGATCCTGGCACTGATTGCGGTGGGCCTGATGGTGGTCCTGGTGGCCTTCGTCGGAGTCATGTACGCGCTCATCCGCAATTCCTCGCCCCGCCTGCCCGAGATCACCGCCTTCGCGCACAACCGGGCCGAGCAGATCCCCCCGCTGGCGTACTGCAACCTGTATCTCGAGGACTGCACGACCGGCGACCTCGCCGAACTCGACGTGCCCCCCGGCTCCTCGCTGCAGCTGTCGCTGCCGCAGGAGATCGTCGATGCACCGTGGCGCATGCTCGTCGTGTACCAGGACGCATCGGGGCAGGTCGTCGTCCAGCAACAGGCTCACCGTGCCGGTGAGACCCGCGCCGTGACCGTGCCGTCGTCGGAGGACCTGCAGCTGGCAGGCGTCGAGATCCAGTTGCCGTCCGCCGTCATCGACGAGCAGGGGCTCACGCAGGCGCGGGCCGCCTGGTCGATCAAGACGGCCTGACCGAGCCGCTCACACGAGAAGGGCCTCCGCGCACCGATGCGC
>NZ_JAAOQS010000151.1:0-19095 GCF_011603105.1 Rhodococcus sp. A14
GGGTTAGATGGGGCTGACGGCGCCGGCGGGCATTTCGGTGGCCTCGATCTCGACATTGTCGAGGAGCGTGGCCATCGCCAGGAACTTCGGCAGGTTCTCCGCGTCGGCATTGGCGGCGTCGGCGGCTTCCCTAGTTTCGTAGATCCACACGTCGACCCAGGTCCCGTTGTCGCGGCGTGAACACAGCGGTACCGACCACAGTGCGGGATGGGCGGCCTTGACCTCCTTGATCGCCTCCTGGCGGCGTTCGAGGAAGGTGTCGACGTCGGCGTCGGCGACGGTGAATCGGATGATTTCGGCGCAGTAGGGCATGGTCAGTTCTCGCTTTCGAGTTCGGTGATGAGCTGGCGGGCGGTCTGCAGTGCGGATTCGATGGCGCCGTCGATGAATCCGGCCCAGCCGCAGGCGTAGTCGGATCCAGCGAGCCGGACGCGGCGGGTGGTATCGCGGGCGGCGTGGGAAACGGCGTCGAGTTGGTGCGGGGCCAGCATCGGCCACGTTTCACCGGAGAGGGGGTCGGCGGTCCAGTCGTGGGCGTCGACGGCGACGACCTCGAGGTCGGGGCGCCACTTGCGTAGTTCGGCCTCCACGGCGCGGGGATCGTTGAGGTCGATGAGCCCGGACCGGGGACCGAACGCCACGATCAGGCTGTCGCCGTCCAACGGGTACTCGTACTGGACGAAGTTCAGTACCGCGTCGCTGTCGGCGAAGGCGGCGAACCTGCCGACGTCGCCCTTGACGCGGACCCACACCTTCACCCCGCTCGACGCCTGTCCTTCCGCGGCGACGGCGCTCACCCCGTGACCGAGGCCTGGAGTGACGTCGATGCTGTTGAGAATGTTGAGCGGAACGGTGACCACGACCCGTTTGCCGCGCAGCTGGGTTCCGTCACCGCAGGTGACGGTGACCCCGTCGACGGTCTCGTCGATCTTCGTAACGGTGGTGTCGAGTCGGACGTCGGCACCGCTGGCGTCGGCGGCGATCGCGTCGAGCAGCGACCTGGTGCCGCGAGCGAATTTGTAAGTGGCGCAGGCCTCGAACATCAGCTTCCAGTCACCCCCGGAGAGGGCGCACCAGCGCAACGCCTGGGTGTAGCCGCTGCGTGTCGGATCGCCGCTGAAGTTCAGTGCCCACATTCCGTCGAGCAGTGCCCGCTGCTGCGGGTCGAGGTCGAGTGCAGCGATCTTCTCGGCCACGCTGACCTGGTCGAGCGCCTTGATCTCCTCGGAGAGGGGGAAGTAGTCGTAAGGTTGCGGCAGCACCCGCCGCGCGTCGGCGAGTACCTCGGTCATCGAGGCGTCCAGTAGGTCGAGCATCGCGTCGGCGGTGCCAGTGCGCACGTCGTCGCCGACCCGCCAGTAGCCGGTGTCGAGTTCCGGACTGGCGATCAGATCCAGCCCGTAGCGGGTGATTTCCGCCCACACGTGTGGCTGGATCCAGTGCACCCAGGTGCCGCCCATGTCCAGCTCCCGGCCGAGGCTGGTTTCGCGGGTCCAGGTGCGTCCGCCGAGACGGTTGCGCGCCTCGAGAATGGTGGCCCGCGCACCCCGCTGGGTCAGCTCGCGGGCGGCGGTGATCCCGGCGAAACCACCGCCGATGATGATCACATCGGTGTCGTACTGCATGTCGAACTCCTGAATTGGTGAAAGAAGACTCTGGTGTGGGCCGTGGTCAGGCGAGGTTGACCCAGACGCCCTTGGTTTCGGTGAATTCGTCGATGGCGTTCGAGCTCATCTCCCGGCCCCAGCCGCTGGCGCCGAAGCCGCCCCAGGGGGCGGCCGGGTCGAGGAAGGGGAGCATGTTGACGAACACGCTGCCCGCGCGGATGGAGGCGGCGAGGGTGTGTGCGGTGGTCAGGTCCTTCGTCCAGATACACGCGGCGAGACCGTATTCGGTGTCATTGGCGCGGGCGGCCAGCTCGTCGGCGTCGTCGTAGGGCAGGATCGAGAGCACCGGGCCGAAGATCTCCTCGCGGGCGATGGTCATCTGGTCGGTGACTCCGGAGAAGACGGTGGGGGTGAAGAAGTTGCCTGCGGCCAACTCCCCTCCGGGGCGCGAACCGCCGGTGACCAGCTGCGCGCCTTCGGCGATGCCTGCCTGAACCAGGCGTTCGACGTGCGCGACGTGCTCTGTCGATGCCAGCGGACCGATGACGGTCTCGGGGGACAGGCCCGGACCGATCGGCAGTTTGGTTGCGGCGGTAGCGATCTTGTCGGCGAACTCGTCGACCCGGTGGGAGTCGACGAAGAAGCGGGTGTAGGCGGCGCAGACCTGGCCGCTGTTGAGCAGTGCGCCCTGCAGGTTGCCGGCGACGGCGGCATCGATGTCGGCGTCCCGGGCGATCACGCTCGGAGCCTTGCCTCCGAGTTCGAGGGTGACGCGTTTGAAGTTCGACGACGCCGCCACGACGATCTTGCGGCCGACCTCGGTGGAGCCGGTGAACGAGATTTTGTCGATGTCGGGGTGCGAGCTCAGCGCGGCCCCGGCCTCCGGGCCGCCGGTCAGGCAGTTGACCACACCGGGCGGGATGCCGGCCTCGACACACAGCCTGGCCAGGGCGACGGTCGTCAGTGGGGTCTGCTCGGCTGGTTTGAGGATGACGGTGTTTCCACAGGCCAGCGCCGGGGCGAGCTTCCAGGCGGCGATCATCAACGGGAAGTTCCACGGAGTGATCAGTGCACAGACCCCGACGGGTTCGCGGCGGGTGTAGTGCATCGTGTTCGGGATCGACACCGCTGAGGTGTGGCCCTCGATTTTGGTGCACCATCCGGCGTAGTACCGGAACACCTCGGCGGCCATCGACAGGCTCACCGTTTTGGCCACGCCGAGCGGCTGACCCTGATCCCGGGTTTCGAGTTCGGCGAGTTCGTCGGTGTGCAGTTCGATCAGATCTGCGACTTTCCACAGCAGACGCGCCCGGGCGGCGGGGGTCAGGTTCTTCCACGTCGGGTCGATCAGGGCCTGTTGTGCCGCTGCGACCGCGGCGTCGACATCGGCGACGCCGGCATCGGCGACCACGCCGAGCACCTCCCCGGTCGCCGGATCGTGCGTCTTGAACTCGGCGCCGGACGCGGCGTCGACCCAACGACCACCGATCAGCAGTCGTTCCCGGATCTCCATGAAGCACTCCTCGAGATGTTTGCCCCGAAGGCGAGTAGGTCCGGGGACTGTGAACGCCAGCCAAAAATATCCAAGTGGACAGTTGTGACCGACGGCACAAGCATGCCCCATCGTGATAAAACTGGTCAAGTGGACAGCGAAGATTTTTCGTCGCCACGGTATGCCGTAACGTGTGGAACCAATGAACGCGATCGCCCGACCGCCTACTGAGGTGTCGACGATTCGCCATCTGTACGTATCCGGGAAGGAGGGTCATGTCCGCCGCGGACACCGAGGTCTCCCGCGTTAGCCCTCGCTACGGGGAAGGCCGCACGGCGCTGCTCGCGGCAGCGGTACGCGTGGGCGCCGAGCAGGGACTGCGAAATCTGACCTACCGATCGGTCGCCCGCGAAGCAGGCGTTGCACATGGCCTCGTTGCACATCACTTCGGTAGCCGCGACGCTCTCTTGGAAGCCGCCCTGCGCTACTCCCTCGACAACAGCGTGCCATCGATGAGCACACGTCCGGGCAGCGGCGATCTGGAGGCCCTCTTCGGTGGCATCGTGGACATGGTTGGGTCTCTTCCGCACGACCTGGCATTCCAGTACGAGCTGATCCTCGAGTCACGCCGCCGCCCGGAATTGCGTCGGCACGTCGACTCTCTGTATAGCGCGTTCGAGGAAACGCTTGCCGCCGAACTCGAAGCAGGCGGACTCACATCCGATCCGAGTTTCGTGCACCTGATTTTCGCGGCCGTGGACGGGCTGGTCTTCCAGCAACTGACCATCGCAGACCCGGTAAGGACCAGCGCAGCGTTGGGCCATCTACGCACCTTGCTTACCCTTGCGGGGCACCGGGAAGAGTGACGTTCATCGACCGCGAGTACACCACGCGCTGAAAAAGATGACCGGGAATGCACGGCCGCTAGGAGGAGGGAGCGGTCATCCCTGAGGCGTTGTGACAGGCTGTGTCCGGCACTTTTCGTTCTGTGACCACGAACCCTTGCCCCACGGACGCGAGATTGCACTTGCGATTCTGCTGCGCATTGAGCAGAGGTGGTTGCCGGTGTTGGCGGGCCGGTTGCCGCTGCCCACGCCGACTCCGCTGCGTGTCGGTACACCGTCGGGCCTGTTCGAGCACACGTCGACGATCGCGCGCTGGGTCGAGGGTGAGCCGGCCGATCATGCGCCGGTGACACGTGTCGATGCGGCTGAGGTCCTTGCGTCGCCGTGTGGGTGAACTGGCGGAACCTGGCCACCGGCGTCGCCGGCACTACCGCCCTTGGGCTCGTGGAGTCCCACCCTAGTGGGCCCACCGCCCCGGGGGATCGGTGCCGATACGCCCCCGTGTCGGTCTTCACCGGCAGCGGCACGATCGCCGCGGTCGCCGACGTCGGCGCACACCCCCCTGTCGACGGGTACCAGATTCTGGTCCACCCAGGGCTGGGCACCTTCCGGGCTCGAGCGCGGGATCGTGTGTGAGTGTTGCGCGCAGTAGCGATGACCAATGACCTATGGGCTGTGATCGAGCCCGTGTTACCTGCCCCGCCGGGCGCAGGGGACGTCCGCGGAACGATCGTCGGTTGACCGGGGGAGGGATCGACGGGATCAACTGGCGATACCGGAGCACCGTGGCACGATGTCTCGGAAGAAGGTGGGAGCGTCACCGCCGCTTGGTTGGACGAGGGAACTCGCGTTCGGATGTTCGCCGCGGTGCTCGCAGCGCGAACGCGACGCGCAGCGCGAACGCGACGCGCAGCGCGAACGCGACGCGCAGCGCGAACGTGTGCTCTCGTTCGACTCGAGGATCGTCCGCGTCCACCGGTACTTGCCGGCGCACTGGCTAGTGGCGAGGTGAGGTTCGGGCCGCGAGCATCGTGAGGCCTGAGTTTGCGAATCGCCGACGGTCACAGTGCGCTTGGGGGTCGAGCAACGGTGCGGGATCGACCTCGGACGACGGGCATGCACAGCCTTCCCCATACTTATCTTCTGGTGTCGATGGTGGGGATTGCTATCTGGGTTCATGAGCGGGAGGGAAAGTCGGTTGGCTACTTCGGAGGTCGTGTCGTCGCGGTGACGGGTGCCGGCGCCGGGATCGGTCGTGAACTTGCCGTGCACCTCGCTCGGGCGGGAGCGCGGTTGGCTCTCCCGGACCTGGACGAGTCGGCGGTGGCGGAAACGGTGGATCTGTGTGGTGCGGCATCGGGTTCCGTTTTCGCCGCCGCCGTGGACGTGTCGGACAGGGACGCGGTGTTGGAGCACGCTGCGGAGGTCGGGGACAGGTTCGGCCGGGTCGATGCGGTGTTCAACAACGCCGGGATCCTGTTCGCGGGGGATGTCCTGGATTCGGAGTTCGCGGATATCGAGCGGGTGATGTCGGTCGATTTCTGGGGAGTGGTGTACGGGACGAAGGCATTCTTGCCGTACGTGATGCGCGCCGATCGCGGGCATGTGGTGAACACGTCGTCGGCCTTCGGTCTCATGGCGGCGCCGGGGTATTCGGCGTACAACGCTGCGAAGTTCGCGGTGCGTGGGTTCACGGAGTCGCTGCGCCAGGAGATGCAGGTCGGTGGGCACCCGGTGAAGGTGACGTGTGTCGTTCCCGGCGGTGTCCGCACCTCGATCGCTCGCAGGGCTGGTCATGCGGTGGGCGTCGATGGTGACGAGGTTGCGCGGTCGTTCGAGGAACGTATCGCCAGAACGGATCCCGGCGAGGCTGCACGGGTGATCTTGCGGGGTGTGGAACGGGGCAAGGCGCGGGTATTGGTGGGCACGGATGCTCGGGTGGTTGATGTGGTGACCAGGGTGCTCGGGCCGGCGTATCAGCGGTTGTGCCGGCGGCGATGCGTCTCCAGAAATGATGGGTTCACCCACAGCCTCGGAGACTGTTCGCCTGTGAATCTGTTCGCGCCGGGGAAGCCGACACGCACCCCCCTCGCGGCGGGCTCCACCGGCCGGGGAGCAGCTGCCGCGCGATGTCCATGGCCACGAGCCGCCAGCTGCCAGCTGGCGGCTACTCGTGGCTCTCTCTGGTCATCGCTTTTCCTCTCGTTGGAGCGGCGATCGGTTGGCTCACAGGGCTTCTCGTAGCCCGCCCACCGTCGGTGAAGGTTCGCACGCACCTGAGAGGGACCGGTGTCAGCGAGGGAAGAGGTGTTCGGTCAGTTGTCCCAGGGCGCACTCGTCCAGGCGGGGGAGGATGTCCATCCACACGCGCAGTGGTGGCCGCCCGGTCACGGGTACGTCGAGGAAGACGAGGGGGCGCTGCGGTGAGGACCAGTCGCGCATGTCGAGTGTCGAGCACCCGGGGGTCGGTTCGAAGCCGCTTGTGCACACCACGCTCACCCCGGGCTCGAGGGGAGTCAGAACGCGGGTTCCCGGGACGTCGGGGTTCCAGAAGCCGGGGTCCTGCGGACCGAGCACGTCGTTGACGAACACGAGGGAGCCGCGCGGTATCGGCGGGGTGGCGGGGTCGGCGCCTGCGGGGGCCGAGCCGATCAGAGCGTTGCAGCGGCGAGAGCGAATGCGGCGCCGGTGAGCCGTCCGGAGGGGATCGGCAGGGCCATGTCGGACTCCTTGGTCAGGGAACGTGCGAAAGCGTGTCCTCACGTTAGCCGTTTGTCCCACATCGAGTTTCCGCTTCGCGTGGCCGACCGGTCGATGCTGACTTGGTTCAGTTCGTCGTCAGTGTGTGAAGGAAAGCAAGTACGCGGGCCACAGCTCACCCGAAACAGATCGAATGATCGGCGGTCATCGTGTGTGTGAGGTGATTATCGGGGAGGGAGGCGTGCTGGTGTGCGCAGGGGTCGTGGGAGGGGGCGGCACGAGTGTGGTCATGAGCAGCCGGTCCTCGTCGCCGGTATGACCTTCCAGTCGGCGCCACGACCTGGGCTGTCTGGACCGCTTGGAGCACGACGATGTTGTGGTCTGCGGGTCGGAATCCGGAGAGCCGGCGGTTCACCGATGTGGTCGGGGTGGTGCGCTCGGTGGGCAGGGACCGGAGCACCGTCCTCGTCGAGGAACAGGGCTCGCGCACTGTCCCTCGTGTGGTCGATCGGGTGCTGCATCTGATCGGTTTCCGGGAAGCGAATGCCGGGATTGCCGTGACCGGGCGGGAATCGAGTCGAGGCAGCGGTGATGAACCCGTTGCCGGTTCCCACCCTGCCGACGGGTGTGGGCCTTGGGTGACGGTGTGGAATCGATGAGTGTCGGTGCGTACCGGCGCCGCTCGGCTGGTTCTGCGAGTCCGAGAGGCACGCGATGACGGATTCGAGCGCGAAAACCGCGCGGGCCTCGTTGCGGACGCTGGCTGGCTGGCGGCATTCTGGTGACGTTGTTCGCGGAGTCCACGGCCTTCTCGGTGTACGGGCGATTGGCGGTGCGGGCATCCGACCTGTCCGAGCAGCTGCGGGCGGATACCCGGCCACGAAGGGCGAATCGGTGCGGCTGAAGGTCAAGAGGATCGCCCAGCGGATCAACCCGCAGGCGAATTGAGTGGCGGTCAGGCGATCGGCTGGACTGACCGAGTGGCAGGCAGCCTCATCCATCGTTGCCGGTGTGGGGTGAGATCACGCCAGGATCATGACCTTCGTCGAGCCGAAGGTGTCGGACACCTCGATCGACGGCGGATTCGATTTGGTACCCGGCGTAAAAGTGACGGTCTGGGTGCCGACCTTGTACTGATTGTTGCCGCTCGCTGCCGTGGTCAGTCCGTGTGCACCAGTGCCCTGGCCGCGGCATACTCGTCGTATCCAGCCGAGATGGCTCCTGGTGAGATCTCTTCGTTCCGTCTGGAAAGAAGAGCTACGCGCCGCTGATGACCACGGGCGTGAAATTCCCGGGTGGGTAAGCCGACATACCCGTTGATGCTGTCGATCGCAGCGTCGACGAAGTCGAGCATCGGCGCAACAATCATTGTAGAAAGAAGGTCCCGAGACCCCTCCAAGCCAGCGGTGAACCAGTGCCGCGAGTGGGTACCACCGGACCCTAGAGTCCACAGGTGCTCTGATCCCGGCATGTAAAGATGATTCAGCTCGGTGACGTTGAGCTTCAGCGCCGCACGGCCTGCCCCGTACGTCACAGATGTCGCTAGTGCACCGGATTTGTCGAGGTGCAACTCGAAACCGTACTGCTCCAACAGCGCGTGCATTTCCTGCACGGACTCCTGAACCTGTGCAACTCGAATGCCTGTGTCCGGCAATTGCTTCAGCGGCGACAGATTTCCCTGGACGGAGGCGAGACAAACGGCGGCTGCCCTTGCAATGCGCTGGTCGGAACCGATAGCGGGGTCGGTCAGCCAGCAGACCTCGAGCAGAGCCTCGTGGACCGAGCGTACGAGCGACATCATGGGTATAGGCAGAATCTCGTCGGCATCGAGCAAGGTCTCGATGGCGATCGAGTGTTCACGTGCGACGCGCAGAAGCTCGGCGGTATGTTCGACCCCAAGCCCGAGAATTCCATTGAGGACGTCAATCTCGTGCTGTTTTCGATCGTCCAACCATTCGGCGTCGTGGGCGCGGGACGAATCAGACACCGGCTCGTGAAAAGCTACGAGGGCGGCGGTCAACTCTCGCTGTATCGCGGCGCGGTGCTGGCGGATTACCCGCACGGCGATATCTCGGGTACTTCGACCACCATGTGTCATCGTCATTGTCGTCACTTTCAGGGGAGATCTGCGTCGCTGCATCGGGCGATGCGCCACTGCCAGCGGGGAGTGTGAACTTCGCGAGTGGACTGCGTGCGAGTATCTTACGATGTCGCAAGTCGGTATCCGCGGCGCTTGGCATCGTCGGTGGCGGCGCGTGGGACGCAGCGGTGGCAGGTCTTGTTGCGCCGGGTCGATTTCCTCGATCCCGACGACGCCGAGCATCTCATCGCCGCGGACATGACGTGGCTGCTCTCGCACTGGACCTGCGTGTTCGGCACCCCGGCCTGCCAGGGCATCATCGCGGGCCGACCCGACGACGGCTGCTGCTCGCACGGCGCGTTCTTCACCGACGAGGAGGATGTCGAGAGGTTGCACGAGTCGGTGAAGCTGCTCCGGCCCGGGGGCTGGCAGTTCATGAAGCAGGGTCTCGGGAAGAGGGGGTACATCGAGGAGGACGAGCTCGGGGATGAGCCGGCGCTGCGTACCCGCCGATACAAGGGTGCGTGCATCTTCCTCAACCGTCCCGGCTTCGAGGGTGGCATCGGGTGCGCGCTGCATTCGATGGCACTCGAGCGCGGCATCGAGCCGCTCGAGGTGAAGCCGGACGTGTGCTGGCAGCTGCCGATCCGGCGCACCCAGGAATGGGTGGAGCGACCCGACGGTGAGCAGGTCCTGAAGACGACGATCACCGAGTACGACCGCCGCGGGTGGGGTGAGGGCGGCGCGGACCTGGACTGGTACTGCTCCGGCTCGCCGGACGCGCATGTCGGCGCGAAGGCGGTGTGGCAGTCGTATGCGCCGGAGCTGACCGAGTTGCTCGGTGAGGCCGCGTATCGGGAGCTGGCGCGGCTGTGCAAGCGACGCCAGGGCCTTGGCCTGGTTGCTGTGCATCCGGCGACCGCGGCCGCCGTGAAGAAGTCCCGGTAACGGGGCGGCGGGCCCTGACGAGGTCGACCCCGATCACAGCGTTATGGGCGTCGCCGGCCGACTGCTCGATGACCAGGCCGCTGCCGCCCGAGCCTGTGCCCTACGCCGGCGGACCACCACCGCGGGTCACGATCGTTCTCGAGTACCGCCGGGCACAGCAACGGCGGGAAGCCGCGAAGGCGGCCAGGATGGCACGTTTGGAGGAGTGGGAGCGGCGTCGCCGGAGACTGCGCGATGCAAAGGTGGTCTATCTGAGCGATCATCACTACGACCGGCCGTCGGAGTAGACCCGTGGTACTGTCGGCCGGCACCTCGGACACCCAGGCGCTGTAACGCACCAATCGTTTTCGTCATCACCGTGTGCCGCCCGGGTGCCGATGATGGGCGACCTGGTTTGTCTACGGAGTGAGCATCGTCGCCGCCGCGAGTAGCAGCGCCTGGCCAAGATCGCGTCCCCTTTCAACTTCGCCCTGCCTTGCACCGCGCCGCCGGTGACCACGTGATTGTGTGCGGAGGTCCGCGGGTGTCTCGTGGGACACTGAGCGGATGACCTGCGAGAAGGGCTGCTGATGGGTGAGAGGGCCGAGGCGTCGACCTCACCGGCGGTGGTGGCGAAGGTGGG
Organism: Rhodococcus sp. A14; assembly: GCF_011603105.1. Classification (NCBI taxonomy): domain Bacteria; kingdom Bacillati; phylum Actinomycetota; class Actinomycetes; order Mycobacteriales; family Nocardiaceae; genus Rhodococcus; species Rhodococcus sp. A14. Next base: position 10,295 of record NZ_JAAOQS010000151.1, read on the forward strand.
TGCCGCGTTGGACGCGGTCACCGGTGCGTTGGACGGGCTGCGGTCGGCGACCGTGGGCGCCGAACCCGTCGAGGCGGTGCTGCGGCGGCTCGCCGAGACCGCGGTCTTCGCCCTGCCCGATGCCGACGCGGTCAGTGTCACCCGCCTCGACCCGACGGCGCCGCGGACAGTGGTCAGCACCGATGACCTCGTGATGCGGATCGACGAGGAGCAGTACGCGGCGGATCGGGGACCGTGCCTGGAGGCGGGGCGGGTGCGGGAACCGGTGCGGGCGGTGGTCGGGGACCATGCTGCGGTGTGGCCGGAATTCACCGCGGCCGCCGAGCAGGCAGGGATCCGGGCGTATCTCTCGGTTCCCCTGATCGTCGAGGATGCCGGCCCGGGGGAGCTGGTGGGGTCGTTCAATGTCTACAGCTATCAGGCGGAGGCCTTCGACCCGTTCGACGAGAAGTTGATGCGGTTGTTGACCACCGCGGCCTCGGCCGCGATCGGCAATGCCCGCCGTTGGCGGGCGGCAGCGGAAACGGTCGGGCAACTCGAAACAGCGCTGGTGTCCCGTTCGGTGATAGATCAGGCCAAAGGGGTGCTGATGGCGTTGTATCGGATCACCAGCGATGAGGCCTTCCACCGGCTGGTGGAGCGTTCGCAGCGCACCAACACCAAACTGTCCGACGTCGCCGACGACCTGATGCGGTCGGTGACCGTCGACCGGTGACCCGTAAAGCCCTTGTCGCCCAACGTCAACCGGGGAAGGGGCCAGGCTCCGGATGGGACACGCTCGAGGCGGTGAACCGACGAGGTGGGCGACCTTCGAGGAGGTCGCCCACCTGCGGGTCGAGCTCGGTATCTAGTTCTGGAGGATCGTCACCGGCCCCTGGGGAGTGGTGCAGACGGTCGACGGGGTGCTCGTGTTGTCCACCTCGCTGGCGAGGACGTCCAACGGTCCGACGGTGACACCGCAGACGTTGGCGGCGACTTGGGCCGCGACGCCGGCGTTTACGTCCTTCGCGATGGTGATGTTGCCGACGTCCACGTTGACCAGTCCGTCCTGCACGGTGGTCGGGGCGGCGGCGGCCGGAGCGGCGCCGGCGACGAGCAGCGATCCCCCGAAGAACAGTCCTGCTGCGGCAGTCTTCGCCATGGTCATGGTCTTCATCGTTCAACTCCTTGATCTCTAGCGGGTCACAAAACCTTCGTGATCTGATGCACAAAACCTTTGCGAGTTGACACATAAAACCTAAAGGGAATTTTGCGGGAATGTCAAATTATGGTCTCGACCTGGACCGGAATCGAACCTTTACCAGTGGCCTATTTGCGCCACTGCGGATCTCATTCCCCGCGCCGCGCAGTGCGCGGTCTCGATGTGTGGCCCCTTTTTTTTGGTTTCACATGACTGGTTCATCGATGGCGGGCGCGCGCTCGTTACAACCTCGGTCGGCAAGGGCCTGCAATTCGGGACCATTGCGCCCTCGCGGGAATGGTGCGCACTCCCAGGGATGCAAATCGATTCCTGAAATTGGTTTGCGCAGGCAGAGGCCTCGGAATCCCTCGGTCAACGGCACTCACCGCACCTACTGAACGATCTGTCTACCTGCGTTTTCAGCGCAATCCAGCGGGTCGTCTCCACGTCACGGGGCGGTGCGAGTGTGGATCGTCATATCTGACAGAGGGGGGATTTCCTGAGTCCTCAACATTATTCCACATGCGAACTATGTGAAATTTCCACTACCCGGAGAATTCATACTGGACATTCGAATAAATAGCAAATCTCTCCGGCTTCGTCCCGATTCTGTTTAAAACGCCATGGCCGAGTAAAGGGAATTTTGATTATGTAAGGAAACGGAAGGTATGCGAGAAGATTTCCGTACGACCCATGTTTGCTATTCGGGCTACGGCACCGAGAAGATGCTTACCGGCCGACGAGTAGCGGAATCCGCTAGAAACTCGCGGATTGCACACGTAACTCATGGAATCCATCAGTTCCGAATGAAATCATGCGCGAGCCCCAAAGTCCTGCGCCCAACGTCATGACCAGCTGAGATCGGCGCGCAGGGCGCAGGGGAAGTGTCCGATCGCGACGCCGCCATGGCTCATGTCATCGCCGCTGGGCGCGACCTGGCGTGCCGTGACGACGGATCGGTGGTCAATAATTCTGCCCACGCTAGCTAGCATCGCAGTCGGCCGCTCGTTCGACGTTTCGCTTGAGTACGGCCAACATCCGTGCCTGCATGATCCAGACAACCGGGGGAAAGAGCCAGTAGAAGACGAAACGTCCAAGCCAGCGAGGGCGGAAGACTTGATAACCGCCGATCACCAGACGTGTGCGCCCGCCGGGCAACTCATTCAACAGGAAGCCCCAGAGTCCTTCCGTGTAGGCCGACGGCCGTGGCTGCTTGAGATCAAGACCGCGGCCTCGAAGATCGCTCAACCCACGCAGTCCCAGGAACCGATTCGGTTCAAGCGCTGCAACCTCCCACGCGTCCACGGGGCCGTGGCGGCGTGTCCAGTACCTCACGTAGTCGCCAAGGGCGAGGTCCTGCCACTCAGGGTGGACCCTGTGGGCACTCGGGCGACCGCCGTTGTCCAGGTGGTCCCAGGAGTACCACCCCCCACGATCCCCGCCCAGCTGTACGAGCCACGGCCAGACCTGATCTGGCGGGGCGTCGATCGTGACGGCCATCGCCCCGCCCCTTTGACCGCCGGGAACCAGGTCGGCACCGGGATATGGCCCCGCGACTTCCTCATCCGTCGCGCCCCAGCGCACGAGCCGAGGGCGTACCCAGGCTCCGTAGACGACAGCTGCCGTCCCGGCGACACCGACGATCTTGCGTCCGAATGTCATACGACAAGCATCGGAGGCTCTGCACCGCCCCGCAAGGGACCAATGTAACGGGCGCTGTGCGCCCCATCGGCGGCTCGGCCGCGGCCCGACAGGAGTGGGACACGAGCAGCGTAGATCGGTGCTGCTGGGGCGGGCGGCGGACATCGGCGGCGAGCCCGACGCAGCCGATGGCCGCGAGGACCGACCGAGCCGGTGGAGGCTTCCGCGACGGCGGTGAAAGCCGAGGTCGAGAAGCTGGGGTTCCTGCGTGCCCTCGAAGGACTGGGTGCCCACGGCAGGCAGGGGAAGCCGACGGACGAGTACAGACAGGGCGGCGTCGTGGTCGCCGACCAGCGGGCCACGCCCGTTAGCGTGAACGTATGTCGGTGTCGATGGTTCTCGCAGGTCGGTACGAGTTACGGGAGGTGCTGGGCCGGGGCGCAATGGCCGAGGTGTACGACGGATGGGATCAGCGCCTGACCCGGGCGGTCGCGGTGAAGGTGCTGCGCCCGGAGATGGCGTCGATACCCCAGACCCGACGGCGTTTCGAGTCCGAGGCGCGCCTGGCCGCGACGCTGAACCACCCGAACGTCGTCGCCGTCCACGACAGCGGCGACGACCACGGCGCCCCGTACATCGTGATGGAACGCCTGCCCGGACGGACCCTGCTCGACGAGCTCCTCGCCGGCCCGCTGCCCGCACCGCGAGCGCGGGCCGTTCTCACCCAAACCCTCGACGCCGTGGGGGCCGCACACGCGGCGGGAATCCTGCACCGGGACATCAAACCGGGCAACATCCTGTTCGACGCCGACGGCGCCGTGAAGGTCACCGACTTCGGCATCGCCAAGCGAGCCGACACCGACCACACCATCGCCGGGGAGGTCCTCGGCACCGTCGCCTACCTGAGCCCGGACCGCATCACCGGACACCCCGCCTCGGTGACCGACGATCTCCACGCGGTCGCTGTCGTCGGTTACGAGGCCGTCGCCGGACACCGCCCCTACATCGGGGAGACGATCATGTCGTTGGCCCGCGCGATCGTCCGCGGTGACCACCGGCCGCTCGCCGCGGTGCGCCCCGACCTCGATCCGGCGCTGATCGCCGTGATCGAGCGCGCCCTCAGCCGCGACACCGAGCGCCGGTTCGCCAGCGCGGCCCAGATGCGCAGCGCCCTCGAGAATCCGCGCCGGATTCCGCCGCCCGCAACCCGGGTGATCGGCCCCCTCCCGGTCGCGGCCGTTCCCCCGCCTGCGCCCGCACAGCCTCGTCGATCTCCCGGTGCCGGGGTGATCGTCGCCGCGGTTGCGGCGGTGCTGGTCGCGGTCGCGGCGGCGGCGATGGCCGTGGCGTCGCAGGACGAGGACAGCACCGCAGGGTCGCCCTCGGTCCTCCCGGCGCCCGCTTCCACCCCGAGCCCCAGCCTCGCCCCGGTTGCGCCGCCGCCGACGATGACGATCCCCGGACCGGTCGCCCCGGCACCGGAGACGGTCGTACCGGATCACATCACCGGCGGCGACCAGCCGATCGCAGGTGCGGGTAACGGCGGCGGGAACGGCAACCAGGGCAACGGCAACGCAAACGGGAACGCCGGCCACGGCACCGGCAATGGTGGCCGCGGGAACGGCCGCGGCGGAAACTGAGCGGACCGCCCACAGAGCTCCTGGAAACGCGAGGAGTGGACGGCGCCGCTTCCGCGGGCGACAGAGGGTCGATGACGGTTTGTCGATCCCGAAAACAGCCCCCTATGACCAGCTGTTCAGCTGCTTCAAAAAATCACCACGAGCCAACGCCGCAATTCGATGATGTACCTCCCCTTCGGTGAGAGATACGGCGATCACCGCGTCCCGCATATCTGAGCACACCACGCCCCTGGCTCGGCCTCACTGGATGAGACAGGACAGCAGGAGTCGGAACATCAGTGAAGCCTCAGGGCGTGCGCCGTGCTGCTGGCGTAGTAGGTTGCGTTGGCTCCGGGGTCCAGGTCGAGACCGCCCAGATGACGACGACGTCGAGGGCGATGATCAGCAGTGACCACGCCGGGTAGTAGGGCAGCCACAGGAAGTTCGCCAGAATCGAGATCGCCGCGACGATGATGGCTGAGACCCGGGCCCATCCGGCGCCGGTGAACAGGGCGAGGCCGACGATCGCGACGAGGGCGCCGAGAACGAGGTGGATCCAGCCCCAGGTGGTGAGGTCGAACTTGTAGATGTAGTTCAACCCGGCCACGAACACTTCGTTTTCGGAAACGGCGGCGAGGCCCTGGAAGAACTGGATGATGCCGACGGTGACCATGATGACGGCCGCCGCCATGGAGGTGCCGGCGGCGAAGCCCTGTTTGGGCGAGGGATACTCGGACTTCGCCGGCCCCTCCCCGAAGCTGCGATCGGACATGTCTGGTCCTCCCCAAAACTACGATTTACCGGTACGACGATTGTCCGCCGCAGCGTGCGGTGTTCGCGGGAGAACCCGCGTTCCGGCTGACGAACCCGATGACGTGTACGGCATCGCTGTGACTGTTTACCTTCCCGTGCCGGGGTCGGTCAGGGGCCGGGTTTGGTAGCGGGCGAAGTCGGCGCGGATCCCGGTGATCCGCATCGCCAGTTGCAGCAAAAGCCCCGACGCGAATGCGGTGACCGAGGACAGTTCCAGGGCCAGATCTTTCTCGGCCGTGATCGGCATCGGCTCGTGCATGCGAAGACCCCGGGCTGCGGGCGGCGCGAGTGCCGGCCATCGATGGCGGCGCATGCGTCATCATCGCACTCCCCGCTGCTCTTCGGGATCGGGATCAACCGGAGGTGAGCACCAATTTTCGGTGACGGTACGGGCTCTGTCCCACAACGTATCCGGCGTGCAAGGGTGGGTGCCCACATTGCGGCCGGACGACCGGTTTGGGGCAGTGGAGGTGCGGGGAATCGGTGATCCACAGCAAGGTGGTCGGGTCCTCGGCCAGGCATGGGCAGGAGCGAGCGATGGTGGCGATACTTCCCAACACCGAGCCGGTGCGCTCACCCCTGCCCGGCTCGGCCCCGACGATCGGGGTGGAAGAGGAGTTCATCCTCGTCCACCCGCACACGGGTACACCGTTCCTGGGCAACACCGAGGTCGCCAAGGTCGGGCGGACGCTCGGCGCGGACCTGCAACTCGAACTGTCCCGATGTCAGATCGAGACGGCCACTCGGCCCTGCGCTCACCTGACGGACCTGGGGCGGGAGGTGCGCCGGGCCCGCGCGGTGGCCGCCGACGCCGCCGCGAGGGCCGGGGCCCGACTGCTCGCGGTCGCCGTGCCCCCGGCCGGCCCGCCCCCGCACTCGATTACCGACGCCCCCCGCTACCGGCTGATGGCCCACCGCTTCGGAGCCCTGGCCGAACAGGTGATCTGCGGAGCGCACGTGCACGTGTGTGTCCCGAACCGCGAAGTGGCGGCCGCGGTCAGCAACCACCTGCGGCCGTGGCTGCCGGTGTTGCTGGCGCTGACCGCGAATTCCCCGATCAGCGCCGGCCGCGACACCGGCTACGCCAGCTGGCGGCACATCCTGTGGTCGCGGTGGCCCAGCGCCGGACCGCCGCCCTACTTCCGGTCCGCGCAGCACTACGACAGCCTGGTTGCCCGGATGCTCGAGAACGAAAGCATCCTCGACACCGCGATGATCTACTGGGACATCCGGTTGTCGGCGCACCTGCCGACGATCGAGGTCCGGATCGCGGATGTACCCGCCACCGCCGGGGAAGCCGTGTTGCTGGCGGCCCTGATCCGCGGTCTGGTCGGCACCGCCCTGACCGACATCCGCCGCGGCGCCCCGGCCCCGATGCTCGACCCGCAGGTGCTGCGGTCGGCGTACTGGCGTGCCGCCCACGACGGCATGACCGGCCACGGCATCGATGCGTTGTCGGGCCGACTGGCCCCGGCGGGCGGGCTGCTCGAACGCCTGCTGTCCCGCATCCGGCCGGCACTCGAGGAGCACGGCGACTACACCGCCGCCCGGGCCGCGGTGACCCGGGTCCTGGCGACCGGCAACGGCGCGGACCGGCAACGCCGGGCGTTGCGGGCGGGTTCGCTTGCCACCGTGCTCGACCTGCTCACCCACACCACGACCGAAGGCTGCTGACCCGGGTCGATACCGCCGGCAAGGTTGTACAGGCTGTGACACCGGATCGCGTGGCCTGATTCGTTTCGAGGATTCAGGCAAGTTGGTGAGAGTCCGGTATGGGTGGGGAGTTTCGGCTTGATGTGCTCGTCGAAGAAGGCGTCGCGATCGGCCGGGTGTCCCAGATCTCGGAGACGGTGAGCCCTGCCCGGTGCGTCAATCCAAAGACCTTCGCCCCTCAGCGTTTACAAATACTCCATTGCGGAAAAGCGCACCGGAGGAGGTGCATGCACCATGACCACTGAACAGTCTGTGCGCGACACCGACGGCGCAGGCCAGACCACCCTGCCCATCCGCACACGGAAGCTCCAGGACCTGGTCGCGGCGATGTGGTCCGTCGACACCAGCGACGAACTCGACTTCGACGCGGTAGCACGGATCCGGCAACGCCAGTTCGACGACTGGATCCTCGCCGCCGCCCGCTCCGGCCTCTTCAGCCCGCGCGAGATCGACACGCTCGTGCAGTGCTGGCACGCCGACCCTCGGTCGCTGTTCGACGCCCTCCTCGCCGACTCCGACGAACTCACCCGGAGGCGCTACCAGGCGATCTGGAACTCGACGGACCCAATCGTCGCGGTGTCTGCGGGGATGCGTCAGGCGTAGTCGAGTGCGTGTTGGGTGCGGCACAAATCCCCCCGCTCGAAGATAGGGCACGGCACCGACCCTCCCCTGTTCGTCAGCCCGGTTCGTCGGGGTGCTCATGTGTGAGTAGGGAGGTGGTCGAAGCCGAGGGGAGATCGGTGAACCCGACTCCAATTGGGGCACACTCCGATGTGCGTGCTCGCATACTGTGGCAATGGCATCCGAGGCGGAGTTGGTCCTGCATGCGGGTCGTGGGTGCAGCGGTGGACAGTGAGGAGCTCCGCGGCTCGAATGCGCCTCGACAGGGCGGAAGTTTCCGGTTCTATCTCGCCGGACGGCGCTGGGAATGGTCCGATCCCGTCGCCCGGATGCACGGTTACCGCCCGGGAGAGGTCACTCCCACCACCGAACTGTTGCTCTCCCACAAGCATCCGGACGACCAACCGGCAGGTCGCGGCGCTGTTCGACAAGGTGATCCACGCCGGCGAGCCGTTCAGCAGCAAACACCGCATCATCGACACCGACGGCCGCATCCACCACGTCATCGTGGTGGGCGATCGGATGCTCGACGAGCACGACCGCGCCGTCGGCACCTCCGGCTACTACATCGACGTCACCGAGACGTTGGAAACCGACCTTCGCGTATTCAACACCGCGCTCACCGAGGCCGTGGCCGAACTCGAACAGTCGCGGGCGGTGATCGAGCAGGCCAAGGGTGCACTCATGCTCGTCTACGGCATCTCCTCGGAACGCGCGTTCGGCATCCTCACCTGGCGCTCACAGCAGACCAACACCAAACTCCGCACCCTCGCCGGGAGCTTCGTCGACGCCCTCACCGCCGAGACGACCCTGCCCGCATCGTTTCGCGCCCGGTTCGACCACCTCCTCCTCACCGCACACGAGCACCCCGACACACGGCCCGGGACACGGGACCGACAGGCGGGTCCGACCCGCTGAAAGCTGAGCCCGCCGCGTGGTCGCCCGTGCAACGACACGTCGCCGTCCGGACCGCGTCCCGGACCCGGCACCTCGCTATGCGGTGATGGGTGTCGGGCGGGTCGGGAAGGTGGAGACGGTGCGAATTCCTTCCGGCGAAGGGCGCAACCGCAGTCGGCGCGGAGGTGCACTCCGCACAGGTCGACCTGGACCGGGGATCGTAGCCGTTCGATCTCGTGTCGGTGGTGCCGTGTAGTCTTGCCGCCGTTCCGGGATTCCTGCCCCCAATAGTTTCTCGGAACCCCCCGCCCCGGCGT
>NZ_JAAOQS010000152.1:0-19088 GCF_011603105.1 Rhodococcus sp. A14
GTGTGGGCGTGGTGGGCGGTGGCGAGGTCGGGGATGAGGATGCGCCAGGAGACGCCGTCGGTGGCGAGGTGGTGGATGGTGATGAGGAGGTGTCCGGGTTGGGTGCGGGGGTCGAGCCAGACGAGTTGGAGCATGATCCCGTTCTCGGGATCGAGTCGGTGCGTTGCGGCGTCGAGTTGCGCGCGTGCCATCGCGGCGAGGTCGTTGTCGGAGTGCGTCTCGACCGCGACGTGGGTGATGAGGGGTGCGGCCGCGATTGTTCCGGCCGGTGGGATCTCGAGGACGGTGTCCTGGTCCGATATCCCGCGCCGGAGTCGGGCTCGGAGCATGTCGTGGTGGTCGAGGACCGTCTGCACGGTGGCGGTGAGGGTGTCGGTGTCCAGGTCGGGTGGTGCGGTGAGCAGGACTGCTTGGCAGTACGTGTCGAGGTTGCCGCCGCGTTCGAGCAACCACCGCGCGGCCGGTGGCAGCGGGAAGGAGCCGATCCCGCCGCCGGGTAGTTCGGGGAGGGCCGCCCCCGGCTCCGGTCGTGTCGAGATCACGCGCGCGAGCCGGGCGATCGTCCTGTGCTCGAACACATCCCGAGGAGTGAGTGCGAGTCCGGCGGTCTTCGCGCGAGCCACCAACTGGATGGCCATGATGCTGTCGCCACCGAGTGCGAAGAAGGAGTCGTCGACGCCTACGGACTCGAGGCCGAGCACGTCGCCGACCAGCGACACCAGCGCGTCCTCGACAGCTGTTCCGGCAGCGCGGAATTCCGCGGCGCGGGTCGTGAAGTCGAGAGCCGGGAGCGCGTTCCGGTCGATCTTTCCGTGGGACGTGAGCGGCAGCGTGGACAGGGGGATCACTGCGGACGGAACCATGTGCGAGGGGAGAAGGGACCTTGTGTGGTCGATCAGTTCCTGCTCGGCCACTTCGGTGCCGGGGACCGGTACGACATATCCGACGAGGTGGTCTGCGCCGTTTCGATCGGCCCGCAGCACGACGACGGCCTGCGCGACCGCGGGGTGACGTAGGAGGACGGACTCGACCTCGCCGGGCTCGACGCGGTAGCCGTGCAGCTGTACCTGGAAGTCGGTGCGGCCGTGGTACTCCAGCCGCCCGTCGGCGTTCCAGCGGGCCAGGTCTCCGGTTCGGTACATGCGGGAGCCGGGGCCGCCGAACGGATTCGCGACGAACCGGCCGGCGGTGAGCGCGGGCCTGCCGAGATATCCCCGGGCCAACTGGGCACCGCCGAGGTACATTTCGCCGGTCACCCCGGGGACGACGGGGTGCAGACGATCGTCGACGACATAGACCTGTGTGTTCCACACCGGCGTCCCGATGGGCGCCGCGGTGTCGGCGTGGTCGGTCGCGATGTCCTGGTACGTCGCTGTCACGGCCGCCTCTGCGGGACCGTACATGTTGCCGAGACGGACGCCCTGCGCGAGCACGCTGCTCGCCGTCCGTGCAGTGATCGCCTCACCCCCGGTCAGGACCCGTCGCATCGACCCGGGGAAGGCGTGCCGGTGATCGTTGACGAACACGTCGAGCAGGGAGGGCACGAACTCCACCAGCGTGATCTGCATGTCGTCGAGGAGGCCGGACAGGTAGTCGAGGTCGAGCTGCCGTTCCGGGGGCAGGAGAACCAGGACGCTTCCCGAGCACAGAGCCGCGAAGCACTCCCAGATGGCGACGTCGAACGCGATCGGCGCCTTCTGTACCGTCCGGTCACCCTCGCGCAGCGGCAGCAGTGCCTGCGACCAGGCCAGCTGGTTCGCGATCGCCGCGTGGGATACCGCCACCCCTTTGGGCGTGCCGGTCGAGCCGGACGTGTAGACCACGTAGGCCAGGTTGTCGGGGCGCAGCGGTGCGCCGCGGTCCACGTCGGTGACCGGTGCGGTGTCTCGGGCCGAGAGGTCGACGTCGTCGAACCGCGCCACCGGAACCCCGGTCGGAACGGGTGGATCGGCGTCGGCGGTGGTGACGACGAGAGCAGCCGACGAGGATTGAATCAGCGATTCGATGCGGTCGGCGGGGTGGCCGGGATCGAGGGCGAGCACCGCCGCACCGGACTTGACCACCGCATACATCGCCGCGAGCATCTCGAAGGAGCGCGGGATCACCAGGGCCACGACAGATTCGGCGCCGATCCCGCGGACGAGGAAGGAGCGCGCCAGCCGCGTCGACCAGGTATCGAGTTCGGCGTAGGTGAGGGTTCGAGCCTCACAGCGGACGGCAGGCGCGTCGGGTGTCGTCGCCACCCGTGCCTCGAACAGGTCCACGATCGTCGCGGCCGGAAGGTCGTGGGCCGTGGCGTTCCAGCGGTCGAGGACGAGCCTGCGCTCGGCGTCGTCGAGGATGTCGATGTCGCCGACCACGGCGTCGGGGTCGGTCAGGCCCGCGGTGATCACCCGAAGGAGCCGGCCGGCGAATGCACTGATCGTCTCGGCGTCGAACAGGTCGGTGGCATAGACGATCTGCCCGCTGATCCCTGACCCCGAATCGTCCTCGGCCGGTTGTTCGTGCAACACCACATTCAGGTCGAATGGCGACACCCGGGGGTCGAGGTCCGCGACAACTACCTCGAGGCCGGGCAGTGCGAGGCGTGGCGGCTCGATGTTCTGGAACGTCAGCATCACCTGGAACAACGGATGGCTCCCCGCCGAACGCGGTGGGTGGAGTTCGTCCACGAGGGTTTCGAACGGAATGTCGGCGTGCGCGAAGGCCGCCAGGTCTGCGTCCCGCACCGCCGCCAGGACGTCACCGAACGGGGCCGCGGGATCGATTGTCGTGCGCAGAACGAGTGTGCCGACGAACATGCCGACGAGGGGGTCGAGTTCCTGTTCGCCGCGGCCGGCGGTCGGCGACCCGACGACGACGTCCGTGGTGGCGGCGAGCCGGGACAGCAACACGGCCAGGGCCGCGTGGATGACGACGAATGTCGTCGTGTCGTGGGCTCGGGCGAAGTCGACGAGTCGGCGATGCGTCGTCGCGGGCATCACGAACGGAACCGCTGCGGCCCGGTACGAGGCGGTGGCGGGGCGCGGCCGATCCAGCGGCAACTCCAACCGTTCGGGAAGATCCGCGAGCGCCGTCCGCCAGAAGTCGAGTTGCCGTGCCACCGGGGACGCCGGGTTGGTGACGGACCCGAGGATCTCCCGCTGCCACACCGTGAAATCCGAGAACTGCACGGGCAACGGGTCCCACGCGGGGGCACGGCCGGCGCGGCGCGCGGTGTAGGCGGTGGAGAGGTCGCGGGCCAGGGGAGCCAGCGAGGACCCGTCGGCGACGATGTGGTGCACGACGACAGCCAGGACGTGGTGGCTTTCGTCGAGTTGCCACAGTCGGACGCGAATCGGCGGACGGACGGTCACGTCGAACCCCTCGGCGACGGCCTCCTCGACGAGGCCGGAGACATGCGCTGCGTCGGCCACCGGGGACGGCGCCAGATCGACCGAAACACTCTCGGCGGGGACGACGACCTGCACCGGTCCGGTGTCGGTCAAGGGATAGAGGGTCCGCAACGGTTCGTGCCGGACGAGAACGTCGAGAAGGGCAGCGCGCAGCGCGGTGACGTCGAGGAGTCCGGTGAGCCGGATCACCATCGGAACGTTGTAGACGGCCGACGTCACGTCGAACTGATTGACGAACCACATCCGCTGCTGCGCGAACGACACCGGTGCAGGTTCGGTATGCACCCGGGGTCCCAGGGCGGGTCGATCCGGGTGTACATCGCTCGCGTCGAGGACGGCGGCCAGTCCGCGTACCGTGGGCGCCTCGAACAGGGAGCGGATCCCGATCCGGGTTCCGAACGCCGAATCGATTCGGGCGACCACCTTCGCCGCGTCGAGCGACGTGCCACCCAGTTCGAAGAAGTTGTCGTCGACACCGACGCCACCGACACCGAGAACCTGCCCGATCACCCTCGACACCGTCTCCTCGGCCGGAGTGGCGGGGGCACGGTAGACGGGCGAGTGCCGCAGTTCCTCGGGAACGGGAAGGGCATCGAGGTCGACGTCCCCGGTCTCCGTGACGGGCAGCCGGTCGAGGACGACGACCGTGCCCGGGACCCAGGGCGGAGGCAGGATCATGGCGGCGTGGGCGCGGACGTCGGAGATGGCCGGCGCGGCTCCGTCGGCCGGCACGACATACGACACGAGCGCGGGCTTTCCGGAGCGCGGGGTGTGGTCGACGGTGACTGCGTTCGCAACGTGCGGATGCGCGGTGAGGACGGCATCGATGTCGCCGAGCGGCATGCGGTAGCCGCGCAGTGCGGCCTGGAAGTCGCGGCGCCAGAGAATGTTCAGGTTTCCGGTCGGCGTGAGGCGAGCGGCGTCGCCGGTGCGGAGCATGCGTCCGCCGGGCGGGCCGAAGGGACTCGCCACGAAGTGGGTGCTCGTCGCGGCGGCCCGGCCGTGGTAGCCACGAGCCAGTGCGGGGCCACCGACGTACAACTCGCCGACGACGCCGGGCGGGACAGGCTGAAGGCGGTCGTCGAGAACCGCGAATCTGCGTCCCCGCCCGGGCCGGTACTCCATCCGGTCGGCACCGGATTCCGGTGCACGATCCCCGGCAACGGCGAACCATACGGTCTCGACGGACGCGTACACGGCAACGACTCCGGGGGCAGCCACGACCGCGGCGTCGACGGGGTCACCGGTGAGCAGGACCGATCGACGTTCGTCCGCCCCCGGCGCGGATTCCCCTGCGCGGGAAAGGTACTCGTACGCCGCCGGACTCTGGGAGAGCATGGTCACGCCGCGGCGGTACAGCAGGTCGGCGAGGGCGGCCGGTGACGAGGCGGTGGTGTCGTCGACCACCTCGAGCCGGCCTCCGTGGAGGAATGCGCTCCACGGAGTCAGGACGGTGACGCCGGCCGCGAAGGCCGGGACCATTGCCCAGACATCCTCGGTCGTGACGGCGTGCGCGGGACGCGCCAGTGCGGAGAGTACTGCGCGGTGACTCACCGACACCGGTTTCGGCGACGTCGTCGATCCGCGCGTGAGCAGGACGTACGCGGCCGCGTCGGGGGTGGGGCCGGCGCCACCGTCGACGGCGGCCAGCGGGAGACCCGACCTGCCTGCGAGGGCGGCGACGGTGCCCGGCGCGTCGAGGACGAGGGTGCGCAGGTGACCGTGGGGAAGCCGTTCCGCCAGAGCGGACGTCGTCACGAGGACGGCGGCATGGACCTCGGTGATCAGCCGGGAGAGTCGCGTGGGCGACGCCCATCCGGGATCGAGCGGGAGGCACACACCTCCTGCCGCGAGCACGCCCAGTGTGACGGCGACGTAGTCCACGGAGCGGGGAATCGCCACGGCGACGAGGCGTTCCGGTTCCACTCCGAGCTCGACGAGAAGCCGGGCGATTCGGTTCACCCGTTCGGCGAGCTCACCGTACGACAGCGTGTCACCCGCGAACGACAGCGCGACGGCGTTCGGTTTCCTGGCCGCCATACGCGCAAACTCCTCGGGCAGAGTCGTCCCGGGGTGCGGTTCGTCCGGGGCGGCCCACGAACGGAGGGCGATGTCGCGTTCCCCGTCGGAGAGCAGATCGATGTTCCCGACCACGGCGTCCGGCTCGGTGGTCACGACGCCCAGGACGCGGACGAGTCGGTCGGCAATTCCACGCACCGTCGCTTCGTCGAACAGATCGGTGGCGTACACGATTCCGCCGTCGATTCCCTGCGGCGCCCCGTCGTCATCGACGCGTTCACTGAGCCACACCTGCAGGTCGAACTTACAGATCTTCGGGTCGTAGGCGACGGCCGAGACGTGCAGACCGGGCAGGTCGAGCTCACGCGCCTCGTGTCCGGCCGGAAGGATGTGCTGGAACTCGAGGAGAACCTGGAACAACGGTGAACGGCTGTCCGTGCGTTCGGGTTCGAGGGCGTCCACCAGTTTCTCGAACGGATAGTCGGCGTGTGCGAATGCACCCAGGTCGACATCCCGCACCGTGCGTACGGTGTCCGCGAAGCCCGCCGCGGGATCGATGCGGGTGCGCAGCACGAGGGTGTTGACGAACATGCCCACCACGTCGTCGAGTGCGGGCTCCCCGCGGCCCGCAACCGGGGTGCCGATGCTCACATCGTCGGTGCCGGCGAGCCTGGCGAGCACGACGGCCAGCGCCGCGTGACACGTCATGAAGAGTGTCGACGTGCAGGTTCGGGACAGTGCCCGCATGCCGGCGTGCAGGTCCGGAGGCAGGTGGAAGTCCACTCGGCCGCCGTGCAGGGACAGCCGCTGCGGGCGGGGACGGTCGGTCGGCAGCGCGAGAAGGGACGGCGATCCACGGAGCGACTCACTCCAATAGTCGAGTTGCCGCGACGTCAGGCTGTCGGGATCGGTGGGCTGACCCAGCAAGGCGTGTTGCCACAAGGCGTAATCGACGTACTGCACGGCCGGCGGTTCCCAGGCCGGGGCGCGTCCGCCGACCCGGGCTCGATAGGCGGCGGAGAGGTCACGGGCCAGCGGACCGGCCGACGCACCGTCGGCCGCGATGTGATGGATCACCAGCGCCAGTACGTGGTCGGTGTCGCTCATCGCGAACAGAGACGCGCGCAGCGGCGCGTCGACGGTGACGTCGAACGGCGCGGCCGCGGCCCGGGCGACGTGCTCGTCGAGGTCGGACGGACCGTCGACCTGCACGATCTCGACCCGGGGCAGCGCCCGCTCGGCGGGCAGGATCACCTGATGTGGTCCGTCGTCCGAGGACGGGTACACCGTGCGAAGCGACTCGTGCCGTTCGACGACGTCGCCGATCGCTGCGGCGAGGGCGACGACGTCGAGGTGCCCGGTGAGCCGGACGATCAGCGGAATGTCGTAGGCGGGGGAGTGTGGGTCGTACTGGTTGACGAACCACATGCGTTCCTGGGCCGGGGAGAGCGCAATCCTGGCGGGACGCGGGAACCGGCGGAGTGGAGGCCGCCCGGAGCCGCCACCGCGTCGGCTGTCGACAACACCGGCGAGTGCGGCGACCGTCGGATGCTCGAAGAGATCACGGACGTCCAGCGACGTTCCCAGGGCGGAATTCAGCCGTGCCACCACCCGGGTCGCCGCCAGGGAACCTCCGCCGAGATCGACGTAATCGTCGTCCACACCGACGCCGGTGACACCGAGCACGGTCTCGAACACCGACGCCACCGTGTCTTCCGTCGGCGTGCGCGGCCGGTGGCCGGTGCCGCTCCGCGGTTCGAACGTCGGCGCGGGGAGCGCGGCACGGTCCAGCTTGCCGCTCGGGGTACGCGGAATGACGTCGAGGGCGACGACCGCGGCCGGGAGCATGTGCGCGGGCAGCGTGCGCGCCAGCCGACGGCGCACTTCCTCGGCATCGACGCGCCACCCCTCGGCCGGGTGAATGTAGGCGATCACCGCGGCATCTCCCGTGTGCGGGTCGGTCGCGGCCGTCGCGACGGCGTACGTCACATTGGGATCGGCACTCAGGACTGCCTCGATCTCCCCGAGTTCGATGCGGAACCCGCGGACCTTTACCTGGAAATCGCTGCGCCCGACGTAGACGAGGTCGAGGGCGGCGGGTGTGTCCTCTTCGTGCCGGCCGCGCCATCGCACCAGATCGCCGGTCCGGTACATTCGCGTCCCCGGTGAGCCGAAGGGGGCGGCCACGAAACGGACGGCATCGAGTCCGGCACGGTCTCGGTACCCGCGCGCAAGGCCTGGGCCGGCGAGGTACAGCTCGCCGACGGTGCCCGGCGGAACCGGGTGTAGCCGGTCGTCGAGCACGACGACCTCGAACCCGCACACCGGCGCACCGACGGTGACCGGCTCATCCGGCACGAGCGGTGTGCTGAGGGTCGACATGATCGTCGCCTCGGTGGGCCCGTAGGCGTTGAGGAGGCGGCGCCCCCTCGCCCATGTCGACGCGACTTCTGGCGGGCAGGCTTCGCCGGCGAGGGTGAGATGCGACAGGGTCGGCACGCCAAGGGGATCGAGCGTGGCGAGGGTGGTCGGCGTGAGTACGGCGTGGGTCACCCGATGCTCGGTGAGTACTCGCTCCAGTTCCACGCCCCCGACCACTTCGGGCGGGACGATCACCACGCGCGCTCCGGATCCGAAAGCCGCGAGCAGTTCGAACAGGGAGGCGTCGAAGCTCGGCGACGCGAACTGGGCCACCCGCCCGGTCGGCGGCACGTCGAGTCCTTCACTCTGTGCGGCAATCAGATTCGCGATCCCGCGGTGGGTCACGACCACCCCTTTGGGGGCGCCGGTCGATCCCGAGGTGTAGATGAGATAGGCCGGATGGTCCGACCGCAGCGGTCGGGGGCGGTCGGCGTCGGCGACCGGTGTGGTGATCCGGTCGGACAGAGCGCCCTCGACGTCGCGGTCGTCGAGTTCGATCCACTCGACGTCGCCGGGCAGGGGGTCCCGGTGGCGACCGACCGTGACCCCGAGAGTCGCCGCGGAATCGGTGAGCAGGTGCGCGATGCGGGCTTCGGGGTATCCGGGATCGACGGGCAGGAAGGCGGCCCCCGACTTCGCGACCGCCCACACGGCGCGGACGAAATCCGCGGATCTCGGGAGAGCCAGGGCGACCACGGCTTCCGGGCCGGCGCCCCGGGAGAGGAGCAGTCGGGCGAGCCGGGTGGAGTCGTCGTCCAGTCGACGGTACGCGATGCCGGAACGGTCGGCACCGCCGGCAGCGTCGACGACGGCGATCGCGTCCGGGTCACGGTGTGCCGCGTCCGTCAGCAGGTCCGGCAGCGTGCGCGGCGGAACTCCCGGATCACCGCGCGCGGGCACGAGCCGGCGCCGTTCGGCGGAACTCAACAGGTCGAGATCGGCGACCGGGATGTCGGGATGTGCCGTGACCTGGGCGAACACTCGGACCAGACGGTCGACGAATCCCTGGATCGTCGACGGCTCGAAGAACTCCCGCGCGAAGGTCAGCCGGAGGTCGAGCCCGGCACGATCGGGGTGTTCGACGATGTGGACCCAGAGGTCGGGGCCCTCGTCGGACCGCCCATCCGGCTCGCGCGAGTGGTCGATGGTCTGCACGTCGAACCCGACCTGGAACGGGTGCCGGCCGCGGGAGGGTGCCGGAAACCCGAGTGCCGCGGCGACCTCGTCGAAGGTCACGTCGGCGTGTGTGAACGCGCCGAGTTCGGCCGTACGCGCGCGCTCGACGAGCTCGGTGAACGATTCGGTGCCGTCGACCCGGATACGCAGAAGCAGGGGCCACCCGCCCGAGCCCGCGGGTGTCCCGAGGACGACGTCGCGGATCCCGCCGAGATGAGCGAGCAGTGCCCCGAGCGCCGCATGCGTGACGGTGTACGCGGCGAACGGGCAGTCCCGTCCGAGGGTCTCGATCCGGTGATGCAGTTCCGCGGTCACGTGCGCCTCGACGTGCTCGCGCCGGCCGTCGACGGTACCTTCGCGGCGGGTGTAGTCGCGGGCAAGAGGCGTGTCGTGTGGAAGATCGGCGAGCATCGTCCGCCAGTAGTCCAGATCTGCTGTGCGCCTGCGACTCCGCAAACCTTCGTGTGCGGTCTCCGCGTGCACCCCTGCCACGGGATCGCCGGGATCTGCCGCGAGGAACTCCTCGAGGAGGCTCACGAAGGACCGATGGTGACGAGCCAGTTCGTCCCGGGAGTAGCGGTGGGGGTTCCCGCGGAACTCGACGACCATCCGCCCGGCAGCGGCGGTGCGGTACACATTGACCAGCAGATCCTCCACCGGCCCCGAGGTGACCACGTGAAAGTCTCCGGTGAGCGGTCCGAACCGGATCCGGGGGCGGAAGAGCATGACGTTGACCAGCGGCCCGGACAGCGAGTCCGCCGCGTCGGCATCGCGCCGGATATCCTCCAGGGTGAATCGCTGATGACGGAGAGCGCCCAGAATTTCGTGGTGGACCCGGCGGATGAGAGTGGCCACCGTGTCGTCGGGTGCGGTGGAAACCTGCAATGGAGCGAGTCCGACGAGCATCCCGCCCGATCGCTGCAGCAGCACGGTCGTGCGGCCCGACACCGGGAGTTCGACGAGCACGTCGTCCCGTCCGGTCATGCGGGCCAGATACGCGCCGAAGGTGGCGATCACGACGGTCGCCGGCGGCACACCGATCCGTTGGCCGGAACTGTCGAGTCGCTCCGTCGCGGACACAGACAAGGTGGCCGTCTCGAGGATGCTTTCCGCGACGGCGGGTGCCGCCGTCGGGGACAGGCTCGAGTTCGAACGGCGGCCGGTGAGGTGCTCCCGCCAGTAGGCGCGATCGGACTCGTAGCGCGTCGACGACCGGTACGCCTCGTCGAGGCGGTGAAGGGTGCGCAGATCTGCGGCACCGGCGGGTTCCGGCGTCCGGGCCTCCATACGCGCGGTGTACAGCGCGGCGATCCGGTTCACGAGCGTCATCGCCCCGTACCCGTCCAGCGCGATATGGTGAATTCTGCTGTACCACAAGTAGTGATCGTTACCGACTCGTAACACCGTCGACGTCGCCAGCCGGTCCCGGGTGGGATCGAGCGGCGCGGTGTAATCCCGCGTCATCCACGCGTGAGCGGCCGCAGTGGGATCGTCCTCGCCACCGAGGTCGACAAATCCGGTCGACAGGCCGATGGTCGGGTCGACGGTCTGGAACGGCTCCCCGTCGATCTCGAACACCCGGAGGAACGCCGACTGGAACTCGCGGCCGGCGGTCACCGACGCGTCGTCGAGGACGGCGAGGTCCAGGGCGCCGTGCACCTCGACGTACTGCGCAATGCACGTCGGGACGTCGGGAGCGAGGCGCTGGGCCAGCCAGATTCCGCGCTGCGCGCACGTCAGTGGGAAGGCATGGGGACGACTGCGAGCGGTCGCGTCGCTCCTGTTCGTGGTATCCACTTGTTCACACCTCCCGACGGCAATCAAGAAGATGGCCCCTGGGGTCGGATGTTTTCGGCTTAGCTGACCTATATCGCGGCCGCAACCAGGTCCGTTACTACCAGTATGTGCTGTCACCTGCGGCGATGCCCCGTCCGCCGCGCTGTGTGCCGTCGTTCGGGACTCGCCCGGTGCCCGCGATCGACCCGTGCGTAGGCGGTCACGGTCACGAAACGGTGACGACGGTCGCGAGTCGCAATCGGCGAATTGGCATAGGCCCGTGCGAACTTGCGCGCGCTTCCTACAAATAAACCTCCTTGTCACGCGCGTTTACGGGCACGTAACCCACGCCATGGTTTCCTGGCATTATCTTCAGTTTCATCACATGGTGATCGACTACCGATCGCGCAATCCCATCCCAGGAGGACCCCAATGACCGTTGCCGATTCGAGTGCGATCGGACAGACTGTCGCACCGTTCCGCGTCACCGCAGATTTCTGGAAGTCTCTGCCGCAGATGCCGGTTGCGGAATACCCGGGCACCGAAGGCTTCATCGATGACGTGTACGCAAACCCGGACGGGTCCGAGATGTCGGCCGGCTACTTCGAACTCCGGCGCACCGACGATCCCCTTGACTACCTCTACGAGTACGACGAAATGAAGGTTGTGCTCGAGGGCGAGTTCGTTCTCGAGAACCTCGACACCGGACAGAAGGAGGTCGCCAAGGCGAAGGACGCGATTTTCTTCCCGAAGGGATCGCGGATCCGATTCAGCACCCCTGAGGGTGCGTTGGCGTTCTACGTCGGTCACCGCTCCTTCGCACCGTGATCAGCGATGGTAGTGAGCATGACAACCAGCGTGCGTCGCTGGACGACCGCGTCGCCACAACGCGATGGTGACGTCGAGACCTCGGCCTCCTGTCACCCGGTGGCGGCCGTGGGTGCTGGCGTGCGAGTTCCTGCACACGCGCTCGGGGCCGACGTGATCGACAGCGAATTCCGTTGTGGCGGTTGCCGAGAAACGCTGACCTTCTACCACCACTTCTCCCGCCGTCACCATGCCTATCTTGGCTGTCGAGCAGAATCGGAGGACCTCACGTGACCGAAGTAGTCGAGGCCGCGACAACCAGCGCCGGGGCAGCGAGCGACCTTTCCGTCGTCGTTGCCGACACCACGATGCTGTGTGAGGACATCTGTCAGGTCGTCCTGGCGCCAGTCGGTGGCGGACCGTTGCCGTCCTTCACCCCGGGCAGTCACATCGCGGTCACCTGGAAGCCGGGTACACGCAATTCCTACTCCCTGACCGGCCCGGCGATCGAACCGGACCACTACTCGATCTCTGTTCGACTGGACCGGGCCGGTGCCGGAGGGTCGCGGTGGGTGCACAACCTCGCCGTCGGCGAGCAGGTGACCGCGTCCCGTCCGCGCAGTGCGTTCGCTCCGGTTCCGAACGCACGCCACCACGTCCTCGTCGCCGGCGGCATCGGGGTCACCCCCATTCTGTCGCACGTGCGTGCGGCGGTGCAGTGGCGTCGCTCGTTCGAGGTGATCTATTCCTTCCGCTCCGGCTTCGGCGCACACGTCGACGACCTGATGGAACTGTGCGGGGACCGGTTGACGATGGTGGAAACCCCGGAACAGTTCTGGGACCACGTGACACCAACTTTGACCCGCCAGCCGATCGGCACCCACCTCTACACCTGCGGGCCGACGCCAATGATCGACGCCGTCACCGAAGCTGCACTCGCCCAGGGCTGGCCGCTCCAGCGTGTGCACTCGGAGCCGTTCTCCTCCGGCATCTCCGCCGGGGGTGAACCCTTCACTGCGACGCTGGGCCGCACCGGTACCGCCGTGACGGTCGGACCCGAGACCAGCTTGCTCGACGCGCTGCTGGACAGCGGCTTCGACGTGCCGAATCTGTGCCGGCAGGGCGTGTGCGGCGAATGCAAGCTCCCGGTGCGCGGCGGTCAGATCGAGCACCGCGACCTCTATCTCACCGATGAGGAGAAGTCCACCGGTGACGTGATGATGCCGTGCGTGTCCCGGGCCGTTGGCGCGGATCTGGAGCTGGACCTATGACCTCCGCGGCATCAGACACCAGAGGGAATGTCATGACAAGCATCGACGACTCCGACAGCAACACCGCGCAGGTCGGCGTTACCGCGGCCAGCATGGACCTATCCGGCCGGCAGTACCTCCTGATCGCGATCGGTGATGCCCCCGGCACCACCGCTAAGGTCGACAAGTGGGCGCGGGATCTCGCCTCCGCCCACCAGGCAGTGGCGTTGTACAGCCTGCCCGACGGTGCGGGTGTCGAGGACCTGATCGACGCCAGCACAGTCGGGGTCCGCATCATGATTTCCGGGGCGGAGGCCGAGGTGATGAGGGCCGTTGCGGTAGCGCGGGCCGCAGGAATTCTGCCGTGCGAATTGTTCATCCACATCTCACACGTGGACGTGATCAACGTCTTCTGCCCGCACTGCGACACCGCCACCCGGGCCCTCGCGCGCCCAGACCACACCATCGAGTGCTCGGGCTGCGCCCGCGACCTCCTCGTGCGCCCGCACACCTCCTCGCATCGTGCGATGTATCTGGCATCGGTTGCCTGACGACCGACTGGAGATCACCCCTGCACTTCCATTCCGTCCCGACTCTGGAGCGAAGTACCGTGACCGAACTGCTCACAAGCGACCTGACCTGTTTGCCCTGGCCTTTCCCGGCAGGGGACGAAACCTTCCGCTACGCGGTCAATGTCGAGCCTGCACCCCGATATACCCCCACCCTCGCCGGGGGTTGGGGCCGACACGTCGTCGACCTCGGACTCGAATACGTGCCGATGATGCAGCTCAAACGGGAGATCCTGGCGAAAGATCCAGGGCGAGTGCAGATTTTGCCGCACATGATCCCTGCGTGTTGGGACGTCATGCTCTATCTCATGCGGCAGATGGCCGACTCCTACCCGGAGACCATGCAGCTGACCGGCCAGGGCAACCGCTACCACTGGCGCAACGCATTGCTCGACATCGACCAGCACTTCGAAATGGGTGATCTGGCCACGCTGCCGGAGGACCCGCTGACCTTCATCGGTTGCCAGGTGCCTGACGACATCCTCCTGCTCACCGAGCGCCACGACCAACTCTGGTTCGACGCGGCCATCGTCACCTTCGCCGCCGACTGGTCGATCAAGTTCGGCGTCGGGATGAACTTCAACGAAATTCACCGCCCCGTACCCGGGCTGACCAGCGGCGGCATCACCAGCCGTGCGCAGCAGTTCATGCGTCATCTCACCACCGACCGCATCTTCCGCCGCGCCAACTGGACCTTCTCCGCCGTCGGCTCACCGCACCGCGACACCAGCCTCGAAACCCGGCCCGAATGGGAAGACGACATTCCGAATCTCATCGCCGACGGAGACTACGGACGCGTGCAACTGCGCATCGAACTCGAACACCTCATCCGCCTGCCCCTCACCGGAGCACTCGTCTTCAACATCCACACCTACATGGCGCCACTGTCGGACATCGCCACCATCCCCGCGTGGGCCGAGCAACTCGCCGACATCATCACCGAACTTCCCGCCGACATCGCCACATATAAAGGAATCGACAGTTACCGCCACCACGCCGCCCGCTGGCTGCGGACACAGTCGTCGGCTCCCGCCTCCACCTGAGACAACCGAGGTCTCAGGAACACCGCGTCCGTCGATTCGACACCGTCTGCCAGTGATCCCCGATATCACCGCGGAGTTCGACGCCGTGAGGTCGCGGCTCAGCGCCCTCAGATGAGGGTCGGGCCCTTGGTCGCTGACAGCGCGTCGAGAAGGGCGCTCGGGACCGGCGTCCACTCCGGCCGCCACAGCCCGTGCAGTTGATCGTCGCGGAGGCCGCGCAGGGTCGACACGATATACGGTCCTCCGTCGAGGAGGTACCGGATCATGTCGCGATCCGCGCACTGCGCCGCGATCGACGCCAGCACCTGTTTCGCTTCGTCGTTTCGGCCTGCGGCCGCGAGGCAGCTGACGAGCAGTCGATTGGCATGCAGTAGTCACCGGTGCCGTCCTCGGCCTTCGATCCTGTGTACCCAATCCCCGGCCCAGGTGCAGGCGGCCGCGGTCGTCTCCGCCGACCGTTGACCGAGGAGAACGGTGATGGCGGTGGCGTCCTCGAGTTGCGCAGTGATCTCGTCCAAACCGTGGACCGGGTGTCGCTGTCGAGGTCCTCGGTGAGCACTTTCACCGCGACGGTGCGGTCCAGGGATGGTTGACGGCAGCGATAGACGATGCCGAACCCGCCACGCCCGGTTTCCCGGGCGTCCTCGAATCCGTCCGCGGCCAGCTCCGTGGTGATCGCGGGACGGGGAGGACGCTGAGTGGTCGGTGGATCGAACTCGGCCATCGGCGGCCGCCTCACTCCCAGACATCGGCATCACCAGACGTCGGTCCCTCGCAGGCACCGCTCGACGTGGGTGTTTGTCCGGGATAGTCCCCGAGCCCAGCGGTCAGTCGTCGGATTCGGCCTCGCCGTGACGCGTACCCAGACCGGGTCGGCGCACTCCACCGCTTCGGCGCCGAGAACCTGTGTGGGCACCGTGAAAGGCGAGGTTCGCGGAAACTCCGAGCACACCAAACGCCAACACCACCGTTAGCGCCTCGGGCGGTCTGCGGCTGAGCGCGTACCCATCGGGGAGCGTGTAGCCGCCGGTGGCTACGCCCGAAGTATGCGGGCGATGTCTTCGCGGGCGGTGTGTGCTTGGCGGATCAGGGGGAAGAGGGCGTAGTCGTGCTGCATCCCGATTTCCTCGGTGTAATCGACTGTAGCGCCGGCATCGCGTGCTCGCTGAGTGAGGGCGCGGGAGTCGGTGACGAGGATGTCGTGGGTACCGGTGTAGACGCTCATGGGCGCGAGGCCGGTGAGGTCGCCGAAGAGGGGGCTGACGCGCCAGTCGGTAACCTCGAGGTCGCCGGCGTAGAGTCGGCCGGCTTCTTTCAGTCCTCCGCGCGCGAGGAGGATGTCGCGCTTCTCGATGGTGGCTTGGGCGGGGTCACTCATGGTGACGTCCAGCCAGGGGGAGAGAAGGATCAGCCGCGATGGCTGTGGTGCGCCCCTACGTTTGAGTTCTTGTGCCGCGGCGAGCGCGATACCGCCTCCGGCGGAATCGCCGATCACCGCAACGTTGTCGGCGCCTTGGGTGGAGATTGCCGATTCGACGATGTCGGCGGCATCGGCGACGGTGCGGGCGGCGGTCCGGTGCGGGGCGAGGGGGTAGATCGGCAGCAGAAGCCGGACCGATGCCGCAGCGGTAATGGTTCGCGCGAACAGCCAGTGGAAGGACACTATTTCGCGGACATAGGCACCACCGTGGAAGTCGATCACAGTCTTTCCGTATCGCCCGCTGTCCGGTTCGATGGTGAAGACGGGAAACCCGCGCGTGCGGTCGGCGGAGAGCCGCACCCCGGGCAGGAGTGGAGATGGTGGCGGGTTGAACGATGCCGGCCGCAACGATGTCGCGTGGATGTCGCGGCGTGTGTCCTCGGCGGTGCGGAGTTTGGTGCGGCCCATCAGTATCCGTACTCCCGTGTGGACGATTGCGGGGCGGATGTCGGGAATGTTCACGCCACTCATTGTGACTGGGTTTGACGGATTCGGGTTGGTTTGCTGCGACGGGCGCGTATCGCGTTCCCGATGCGGCTACAACTAGGCGGAGTTGCGTTCGACGACACACTCGACGCAGGAATGCCGGAAGCGTTTCGATATCGTCCAGAGACAAATGCTGCACAGGAAAACTCGATCGTGCATGTCACGGCGTCGAACATTGCTTCCTGGAAATGTCCGAACTGATCGCCGCCGGTGGAGCAGATGTCACCCAGATCGCCGCAGTTGCCGAGCGCTACGGTCTGCACTTCGGCGAACCCGACTGGTTGCCCGACGTGATCGCCCAATACGCCCTGACACCGTCGTGAGCCTTGCTCGAGCCTCGACGCTTGCGGTGTCGTTCACTGGTCCAGCGCAGACCAGAACCCTGACCATCAGGTCGATGCGCCGCGCCGCGCCGGGGTGACCGCAGAACATCCATGTCGACCACGCCGGCGGGGCGACAGCCTCGCGGCCAACTCGATCTGGTGCTGCCGCGATGACGTGAGGACGACGTCCTGGCTATAACCCGCCTGGACCGGCCGCGGCTCGCGCGATCAGTCCGACGAATTCAGCTCAGGTCGAGTTCGGATGCGGTGGCCAGGTATTCGATCTGCTCCAACGTCACCGAGACGGTGGAACCCCTGATGGGGTGGTGCTGATGATGACCTGTTGGGTGGAGGGGAGGGTGATCGAGAAGTAGGCGCTGCCGCCGTTGGCGGGGTAGTCCGCGCGGGTGACGGTGGATCCGTCCGGCGACGTGGTGGTGATGCGATTGATCTCGTTCAGGTACTCATCCTGCGGTGACGGCGCGGGCCGGCCACTGACGACGACGATATCCAGACGCCCAGCGGCCCTGGTGGGGGATACCACGGTATTCACCTCGCAGACGTTGTCCCTGCCGAAGTCGGTCAGCCGAAGTGATCCGATCGGCCGATCCAGGGTGAGATGGCGGAACTAGACCGAATTCGGTGAAGCTGGTTGGTGTGACACCGGTATTTCGACCATCGCCCCGCACCGGAGCCCGGTGCGGGGCGAACGTCGGGGTCTAGCGGTGTGTGAACTCCGGCGTGCGCTTCTCCACGAACGCGGCCATGCCTTCCTTCTGGTCCTCGGTGGCGAAGGTGGAGTGGAAGACCCGCCGTTCGAAGCGGATCCCTTCGGTGAGGGTGGTCTCGAATGCCCGGTTGACTGCTTCCTTCGCCATCATCGCGACGGGCAGTGACATCTCGGCGACGGTGGTGGCGGTCTGCAGTGCTTCGTCGAACAGGTCGGCGGCAGGGACGATGCGGGACACGAGTCCGGCGCGTTCGGCTTCCTCGGCGTCCATGGTGCGGCCGGTCAGGCACAGTTCCATGGCCTTCGCCTTGCCGATTGCGCGGGTGAGTCGTTGTGAGCCGCCGATGCCGGGGATGACGCCGAGTTTGATCTCGGGCTGACCGAACTTGGCGGTATCGGCGGCGAGGAGGATGTCGCACATCATCGCCAACTCGCAGCCGCCGCCGAGGGCGTATCCCGCCACTGCGGCGATGATGGGTGTGCGTGCGGCGGCGATGCGGTCGCCGATGGAGAAGAAGTCGTCCAGGTAGACGTCCATGTACGACTTGGTGTGCATTTCCTTGATATCGGCGCCGGCGGCGAACGCGCGGTCGGAGCCGGTGACGAGGATGGCGCCGACGCCGCTGTCGGAGTCGAGTTCTTCGACGGCGGAGACGATTTCGCGTAGAAGCTGGGTGTTCAACGCGTTGAGTGCTTTCGGGCGGTTGAGGGTGATGATCCCGACCCGGCCTTTGCGGTCGAGGAGGATGGTGTCGTAGTCGGTCACTGGTCTTCTCCGGTGGTGGTGGGTGGGGTGAGCCCGAGTTCGAGGTCGCCGAGTGGTGCGAAGAACGCGTCGACCTGCGCCGGGTCGACCTCCTCGATGGTGGCGGGCGACCACTGCGGGTTGCGGTCCTTGTCCACGACCTGCGCCCGGATGCCCTCGACGAGGTCGGGCGAGTTCAGGCAGGCGACGGACACCCGGAATTCGTCATTGAGTACTTCCTCGAGGCTGCCGGCCTGCCGGGCGCGGCGCAGCGATGTCAGGGTGACCGCGCACGCGGTCGGCGACTTCGAGCGCACCTGCTCGGCCGCCTTCTGAGCCTCGGGCACCCCACTGGCCTGCAGTCGGGCGACGATGTCGGCGACACTGTCGGCCGAGTACGCGGCGTCGATCCAGCCCTGCTGCGCCAGCAACTCCGAGACGGGAGCCGGTTCGGTGAACGCGCCGAGCGCCTCCTGAACCGACGTGGTCGACAACGCGTCGATGAACTGCTCGATCTTCTCCGACGGGATGAAGTGGTCGGCGAACCCGCACGCGATCGCGTCGCCGGCGCTGAGCCGGGCGGTGGTCAGGGCGATGTGGGTGCCGAGCTCGCCCGGGGTGCGGGCGAGCAGGTAGGTGCCGCCGACGTCGGGGACGAACCCGATCCCGGTCTCGGGCATCCCGATCATCGACCGCTCGGTGACGATCCGCACGCTGCCGTGCGCCGACACCCCGACCCCGCCGCCCATCACGATGCCGTCCATGATCGCCACGTACGGCTTGCCGTAGCGCGCGATGGCCGCGTTGAGGAGGTACTCCTCGCGCCAGAACTCCCGCGAACCGGTGCCCCCGTCCTTCGCGTCGTGGT
>NZ_JAAOQS010000153.1:0-19070 GCF_011603105.1 Rhodococcus sp. A14
CCGCCCACCCGGGCGGCAGCAACTGGATTCCCGACTCCTCGCTCGTGATCTCCGCGGACGTCACGTCGCAGGAACCGTTCACCGTCACCTACCAGCTGCGGAACGAGGCGCAGTGGTCCGACGGCGCGCCCATCGCCGCCGAGGACTTCCGCTACCTGTGGCAGCAGATGATCAGTGCCCCCGGCGTGGTCGACCCCGCCGGCTACGAGTTGATCGAGGACGTCAGGTCGTCCGGTGGCGGCAAGACGGTCAGCGTCGTCATGAAGGCCGCCTACCCGGCGTGGCGTGAACTCTTCACCGACCTGCTGCCGTCGCATCTCATCAAGGATTCCCCCGGTGGCTTCGCGACCGGACTGTCCGAGAACATCCCGGTGTCGGGCGGGCACTTCCACATCAAGTCGATCGACCGCGGACGTGACGAGATCCTGCTCGAACGCAACGACCGGTTCTGGGACAAGCCGGCGACGCCCGACCAGATCCTGATGCGCCGCGACGGCACCCCGTCGCAGCTCGCCGACTCGATGCGCAACAACGACACGCAGGTCGTCCAGATTCACGGGGGCACAGCCACTTCCGCCCAGCTCGCGGCGATCCCCACGGTGCGGACGGGTTCCTCGTTCCAGCCGCGCGGACTCGACCTCACGCTGAACGGCCGGGTTCCCGAACTCGCGGACGTCCGGGTGCGGAAGAGCCTTCTGGAGTTGCTGGACACCGAACTGCTCGCCGTCGTCGGCGCCGGCAGCGAGGCGTCGGCGGTCCCGGCACGCTCGCAGGTCTACGCCCCCTCCGATCCCGGTTACACCGCGACCGCACCCGCGCGGCCGAGCCGCGAACAGGTGCTGGCGAAGCTGGCGGAGTACGGGTATGTCGCCGAAACACCGACGGACACCGTCGTTCCCGCAGGGGCGGCGCCGTCGACCCAGCTCGTCCGCGACGGCGTCCCGCTGACGCTCGTCATCGGGACACCCGAGGGTGACGACACCGCGAGCGCGGTCGCTAACACGGCCGCCGACCAGTTGCGCGGCGCCGGCGTCGACGCCACCGTGACGTCCCTGCCCGCCGAGGAGTTGTATGGGGAGTCGCTCGGCAAGGGCGACATCGGAGCGGTCGTCGGATGGTCGCGCGCCGGGTCCGACCCGGCGACGGCACTGGCCTCCCGTCACAGCTGCCCGCCCGCGGTGGTCGCGGCAACCCAACCGAACACCGAAACCACCGGCCCCGAACGTGATTCGGTCGCGGAGGCCGAGGCCCCGTCGAACCTGTCGGGAGTCTGCGACCCCACCCTGCAGCCGTCCATCGACGCCGCGCTGCGGGGGGTCGGTGATGTGCCGCAGGCTCTCGCCGACGCCGACCGCGCACTCTGGGATCTGGCTGCGGTGCTGCCGATCATGCAGGACCGCACACTGGTCGCGGCGGGCCCCGGCGTCGACGGGGTGTCGCTGTCGGGCGCCGTGCCGGTCGGAATATTCAGTGACGCAGCGGACTGGAGCAGGATCAAGGAATGAGTGAGCGGCGGCTTCTACTGGTCCATGCCCATCCCGACGACGAGACCCTCACCACCGGCGGCACCATCGCGCGCTACGCCGCCGAGGGTGCCGACGTTCACGTCCTGACGTGCACGCTCGGCGAGGAAGGCGAGGTCATCGGCGAGGAGTGGGCGCAGCTGATCGCCGACGCCGCCGATCAGCTCGGTGGGTTCCGGATCGGCGAACTGACGTCCGCGCTGTCGTGTCTCGGTGCGGGGAGGCCGCGGTTCCTCCTGGGGGCGGGGCATTTCCGTGATTCCGGCATGGCGGGCACGGCGTCGGCGGCCGATCCGCGCGCCTTCGTCAACGCCGACCGCGACTCCGTGACCGCCGCGATGGTGGCGGTCATCCGGGAGCTGCGGCCGCACGTCGTGGTCACCTACGACCCGGACGGCGGGTACGGGCACCCCGACCACATCCAGGTGCACACGATCACCACCGCGGCCGTCGAGGCGGCGGGTTCGGCGAAGTACCCGGACTGCGGCGAACCGTGGGAGGTCGCGAAGCTGTACTGGACGGTGACCGAGGCGAGTGCGCTCGAGTCGGGAATCTGCCGCATCGGCGACATCCCCGACGGCTGGCGACTGCCGGAGCCCGGCGAATTGCCGAGTGTCCCGGACGCCGACGTGACGACGGTGATCGACGTGCGGAGCGTGCTCGCCGCGAAGAGGGAAGCGTTGTCGGCGCACGCCACCCAGGTGACGGTTGCGCCGAGCGGAACCGAGTACGCGCTCTCCAACGACATCGCGCAGCCGATTCTGGCGGAGGAACATTTCGTGCTGGTCCGCGGCGCCGTCGGGGATCGGGACGCCGACGGCAGGGAACGGGACCTCTTCGGTGGCGTCGGTCACTGACCGTCGGTATCTGTGACGAGGGTTACGTATTACACTGTGGCCCAGGTCACGCAGCGGCCTAGGTCGAGTCCGCGTGACCCCCGTCAGGAGAGGCGATAGATGTACAACTGGGATGTTCAGAACGCCATCGTCGCGTTCGTCGAGACACTTCGGCCTTCGTGGCCGGCCCAGCACGACCTGTACTACAGCGTGCTGTACGGATTCGCC
The DNA here is from genome assembly GCF_011603105.1 of Rhodococcus sp. A14. NCBI lineage: Bacteria > Bacillati > Actinomycetota > Actinomycetes > Mycobacteriales > Nocardiaceae > Rhodococcus > Rhodococcus sp. A14. Next base: position 2,588 of record NZ_JAAOQS010000153.1, read on the forward strand.
GACATGCAGAGTCATTTGCTGACCCTGCTGGGCTACCCGCCCGTCGCCTGATCCACTATTGACACATGACCGTCGGCACCGCAGCGAAACCCGGACACCTCGATGTTCTGGGGAGGGTCGCCCTCGCGCTGCTGGTGTTCGACGGTTTTCTGTGCGCCGTCCTCTCGGTGCTCTTCCTGCCCACCTACCTCGGGGCCACCCCGTTCCCGATCAGCATCCTCGCCGCCGCGGTCGCCAACCTGGCGCTGGTGATCGCAGCGCGGTCCACGACCGGCCGGGTGGGGACGGGAATGCTGCCGCTCGCGGGATGGGGATTCGGATTCCTGCTCTGCATGTTCGGCGGTCCGGGCGGCGACGTGCTCATGCTCGCCTCCGTCTGGACGCTCCTGCTCCTGATCGGTTCACTGGTTCCCGCGGCGGTCTACCTGTGGAAAGTCAGCGCGAAGGCGGCGTTCGGATCTGTTTCATCGACGGTGGGCGAGGGTACGCGGTAGCGACCAGCAGTCTGCTGAAGGAGCACCGCAATGACAGATCAGAACTTCACGACCGACGACGCCGGCATCCCGGTGTCGAGCGACGAGCACTCGCTCACGATCGGGACGGACGGGCCGATCCTGCTCCAGGATCACTATCTGATCGAGAAGATGGCCCAGTTCAACCGCGAACGCGTTGCGGAGCGCCAACCGCACGCCAAGGGGGGCGGGGCGTTCGGACGGTTCGAAGTTACCGAAGATGTCTCCGCCTACACGAAAGCCGATCTATTCCAACCCGGCAAGAAGACGGACCTGCTGATCAGGTTCTCGTCCGTGGCCGGCGAGCGCGGCAGCCCGGACACGTGGCGCGACCCACGCGGATTCGCCGTCAAGTTCTACACCGACCAGGGCAACTACGACATGGTCGGGAACAACACACCCGTCTTCTTCATGCGCGACCCGATGAAGTTCCAGGACTTCATCCGCTCGCAGAAACGACGTGCCGACAACAACCTCCGCGACCACGACATGCAGTGGGACTTCTGGACGTTGTCCCCGGAGTCGGCGCACCAGGTCACGTGGCTCATGGGCGACCGCGGCATCCCGCGCACCTGGCGGCACATGAACGGGTACTCCAGCCACACGTACATGTGGGTGAACGCCGCCGGCGACAAGTTCTGGGTGAAGTACCACTTCAAGACCGACCAGGGCATCGAGTTCTTCACACAGCACGAGGGCGACCAGATGGCGTCCATGGACACCGATTACCACACGCGAGACCTGTGGGAGCACATCGAAGGCGGCGAGTACCCGAGCTGGACCTTGAACATGCAGATCATGCCGTTCGAGGATGCCGACGACTACCGGTTCAACCCGTTCGACCTCACCAAGGTGTGGCCGCACAGCGACTACCCGCTGATCCCCGTCGGCAGGATGACGCTCGACCGCAACCCCACGGACTACCACTGCGAGATCGAACAGGCCGCGTTCGAGCCCAGCAACCTGGTCCCCGGCATCGGCCCGAGCCCGGACAAGATGCTGATCGGCCGGCTCTTCTCCTACCCGGACGCCCACCGCTACCGGATCGGCGCCAACTACAAGGAGCTGCCCGTCAACAGGCCGCACGTGCCCGTCCGCTCGTACTCGAAGGACGGCAACATGCGCCACCACAACCCCGGGGATCCGGTCTACGTGCCGAATTCCAAGGGCGGCCCGCACGCCGACCCGTCGCAGGTGGGGGCGACCGCCACCTGGTACAGCGCCGGCGACATGGTCCGCTCGCCGTACGCGCTGCACAGGGACGACGACGACTGGGGTCAGGCCGGGACGATGGTCCGTGAAGTGCTCGACGACGCCGCCCGGGACCGCCTGGTGGACAACATCGTCGGCCATCTGCTGAACGGTGTCAGCGAACCGGTTCTGGCGAAGGCGTTCGAGTACTGGCGCAACGTCGACAAGACCCTCGGCGATCGGATCGCCGACGGTGTCGGGAAGAAACAGTCGGAGACCGACCCGAAGGCGGGCGAACAGGCCAATGCGGCGCGGAGCAGCGCGCAGGCGAAGGCCTAACGCTCGAACGCCACCGGGTGCCGAGGCTGGTACAGCATCATCTCGCCCGCACCGGGAATCTTCAGGGACGTGGTGAGGCCGTACCCGTCGTCGCGGATTCCGCGGGTGAACTCGGCGCCCTTGGCCTCGAGTTCCGCGACGGTCGACTCGATGTCGTCGCACATCAGGGAGATCTCATGGTGCGGCCGAGTCGACCACGGCTCACCGCCCCGATCGTCCGAGGTGGGGTGCACACCCATCTCGGACGGTCCGGTGCGGAAAATCAGCCACCCGCCGCCGGCGTCGACGTGTGACCAGCCGAGCACGTCCCGGAAGAAGTCGCGGGCCGCCTCGGCGTCGTCGGCGTAGACCAGTGTGTGCACGGCAGTGATCATGTGGGCAGCTTAGTGCGATTCGTCCGTCACACTGGGAGAATGTCGAACGACGAACTTTCCGGACTGACCATCGCCGTCACCGCCGAACGCCGGGCCGCCGAGTTCATCACGCTCCTCGAACGGCACGGGGCTGCCATCGTGCACACGCCGGCCATTCACGTGCTGCCGCTCGTCGACGACTCCGATCTGCGGTCTCGCACGGCCGACATCATCGCGTCGCCGCCGGACCTCGTCGTCGTCAGCACCGCCGTCGGCTTCCGGGGATGGCTGGATGCGGCCCGGGCCTGGGACGAGGAAGACGCACTGCTCGCCGCCCTGCAATCGGCGCGGATCATCACCCGCGGTCCCAAGGCGAAGGGCGCCGTCCGCGGCGCCGGCCTGCGCGAGGAGTGGTCGCCGGAGACGGAATCGTCCGAAGAGGTGCACGAACACCTCGTCGCCGAGGGTGTGCGCGGTCTGCGCGTCGCGGTCCAGTTGCACGGCACCATCACCGAATGGGAGCCGATGACCGACCTGAGCGTCTCCCTCGCCGGCGCCGGGGCCGAGACGACGGCCGTGTCGGTGTACCGGTGGATCAGACCCGAGAACCAGAAGCCGCTGCTGACGCTGCTCGACCAGATCATCCGAGCCGAGGTCGACGCCGTCACCTTCACCAGCGCACCCGCCGTCTCGTCCCTCCTCAGCACCGCGAAGGACACCGACCGCGTCGAGGCCCTCCTGCACGCGTTCCACGGTCCGGTCGCACCCGTCTGCGTGGGCTCGGTGACGGCCTCACCCCTCACCGCCCTCGGCGTCGACACCATGCAACCGGCCCGTCCCCGGCTCGGCAGCATGGCCAAATACATCATCGAGGAACTCCCGAACCGGCGGTAGCCGGACGAACGGGACGGTCGTTGCGTCAGATCGAACGGGCGTCCAGTTCGTTCGGGGAGGGTGGCCCGGAATCACCCGATCAGCCCGGCCGCGCGGGCGGCGTCGGACAGCACCGACTCGAGCATGGCGGGGGTGAGCCGGCCGGTGAAGGTGTTCTGCTGGCTGACGTGGTAGCAGCCGAACAGGTGCAGGGGACGTTCGGCGCCGGGGAGTTCGACGTGCGCGCCGTGCCCGAATTTGGGTCGCGGCCGGGGGACGGCCCACCCGGCGTCGTCGAGGACGGGGAGCAGCGACTGCCAGCCGAATCCGCCGAGGACGATCACCGACCGCAGGTGGGGTTGCAGGATGCGCAGTTCGGCGTCGAGCCAGTGGCGGCAGTTGTCGCGTTCGTCCGGGGTGGGCTTGTTCACGGGCGGCGCGCAGTGCACCGGGGACGTGATGCGGACGCCGAACAGTTCGAGGCCGTCGCCGATGTGGGTGGCGGTGGGCTGGCTCGCGAGTCCCACAGCGTGGAGTGCGGCGTAGAGGAAGTCGCCGCTGCGGTCGCCGGTGAACATGCGCCCGGTCCGGTTCGCGCCGTGGGCGGCGGGGGCGAGACCGACGATCAGCAGGGACGCATCGGGTGGACCGAATCCGGGGACCGGGCGACCCCAATAGGTTTCGTCACGGAACGACGCGCGCTTCTCGCGTGCGACCTTCTCCCGCCACTCGACGAGGCGGGGGCAGGCTCGGCATTCGATCAGCTGGGCGTCGAGACCGGCGATGTCGGTCAGCGCCGCGCCCACACGTCACCTCCGCCGGGTGTCACCGACTCGACGAGCGACCACGCCTGATCGGCAGGCAGATCGATCACCAGGTACTTCCCGGTGCCTGCGGGTGTGGCGGCGATGACGGTCGCCACACCCGCCCGCCGTTGGAAGAACGTTTGACGGACGGTCCACCCGATGATCCCGTCGGCCTCGAGGCTGTCCCGGGCGCGGTCGAGGGAGCCGCTGCGGGTGATCAGCCACCCGGGCAGCACCGCATGGCCGAGGCCGCGGTACCGATCCCACGCCAGGACCACGCCGCCGACGGCGAGCGCGACGATCGCGGCCCACGCTGCCCAGAACACCGGCCGGTCGAGGATCACGAAGACCAGGGCGACGGCGAGCGCGATCTCGGCGGGGATCAGGGCCCGCGTGTAGCGCCGCCGCTGGGCGACCGGGCCGTGCGGGGTGAGCGGGACCGCGGCCTGACGGTGGTCGCTGATGACGGTGGCCATCACCCGCTCCGCTTCCGCACGCGGCGCCTGGGGGAGCAGGAGCGAGGACTCCCGCCTCTCGGCGCTGACGCCGGTCATGACGGCATCCAGTCGGGCACCGCCGGCGAGACGGAGGAGGAGCGGTTCCTTGAGGGTCGTCCCGCGGAGGCGGGCGCGATCCAGGGTGGTCTGGCGGGTCTTCAGCAGCCCGTGGCTGACGTGCAGGGTGCGGCCGTTGTCCGTCAGCGTCATGTTGCCGTACGTGAGGAGGTACCGGATGCAGGCCAGGGCGCTGGCGGCGATCAGGAGGACGACGATCCCGACGACGACGGCGATGGCGATCCCGACGCGCTCGGCGGATTCGATGCCCTCGGCCACCGTCGACGAGCGGGCGATCTTCGCGCCGATTCCGTACTGGAACGCGAGACCGACGATCGCCGCGATGGTCACCACGCCGGTCACCGAGAACGGGGCGTAGCGGACCCAGACCGGTGTCCAGTGGCCGATCTCGGTCACTGCGGGCTCCTGTGTGACCGCGGTCTGTTCGACGTCGGGCGAGGGCTGCCGGGCGAGCAGTGCGGCCCGCAGGCCGGGAACCAGCCCGGTGGAGAGGGCGTTGAGTTCGAACTTCGCCGCGTCGGGTTTGGAACCGACCTGCTGGCCGGTGCCGATGCGCACGATCGACAGCCCGAGCAGGCGATGCAGGACCCCCGCCTCGACGTCGACGGATCGGATGCGGTTGCGTGGTACCGACAGCAGGCGTTTGCGGAACAGGCCCTGCCGCAGTTGCACGTGGACCGGACCGATGCGGTAGCTCGTCGTGAACCAGCGCGAGACGCCGAACACCACGAACACGACGATGGCGACGAGACTCCACACGTGGTTGCCGCTCTGGGTGCCGATTACCAGCGAAATCAGCAACACGGGCAGAAGTTTGACGATCTCGTCGACCGGGTGGACGAGCAGCATCCGGCGGTCCAGGCGCAACCAGGGCTGTTCCTCCTCGGCGGCGGCCGCGGCCTCGCCGTGCGCGATGGGGGGAGCGATTCCCGGTTCCGGTGCCGCACTCATGTGGCGTCACCGACATTGGTGCCCGCGATCCCGGTGAGCCGGGCGACGGTGCGATCGGCGGTGTCCTGATCGAGGGCGGAGATCTTGACGGCACCGGCGGACGACGCCGTCGTGACGGTGACGGTCGCCAGCCCCAGCATGCGGTCGATGGGTCCGCGTTCGGTGTCGACGGTCTGGATGCGGGAGATGGGCGCGATGCGTCGTTCCTGAGTGAACCAGCCGCTGCGGGTGTAGACCGCGGTGTCGCTGATCTCCCAGCGGTGCACCCGGTACCGCCAGAGCGGTACGACGGCGACGTGGAGGATCGCGAGCACGACGGTGATCGCGAGGACCGTGACGTGCACCCACACGGGCCACCAGTGGAAGACGAGAGCGACCGCTTGCGCGACGAAGAGCGGAAGCCAGAGAAGGGCGGCGTTGATCGCCCACAGTTGCTTGGCCCTGGGGCTGGGCCGCCACAGCGGGTCCGCCATCGTGACGGTGGTGGGCACACTCATGCCCCTACTTTGGCCGTGCCCCGGCATTCTGTCGAGAACCGACCTATCGTAAGAGAACCCCCCGAAGTGAAAGGAGCGCAGACATGACGTCATTCGATGCGGCCGATTCTCCGGAGGTTCCCGAGGCAGACCGGCTCGAGCAGGAACTCGCCGTGGACGACGACAGTTCCGACGAGGTCGAAGAAGTGTCGTCACTGGAGGTGAACGAGGCGGACGTGGCCGAGCAGAGCCGGGCGGTTCCGGTCGACGAGGACTACCCCCGCGAATAGCGATCCGCGCGTTCGCGGGAGTCTGGGTGGCAGTGGTCGTCGTCGATGGCGCATGATCGCTGGGTGACCCATTCAGGTGAAGAATCCGGCCGGCCCACGATGCTTCCCATGCCCGGTGTTCCGGCACCGGCTCCGTCCGGCGCATCCGCGCAGGAAGTGGCCCCCACCGCCTCCGCCATGCGGCGGGTGCTGCGACGTGCCCGTGACGGCGCCACTCTGAACGTGGACGAGGCGACGACCCTGCTGCAGGCCCGCGGCGACGACCTGACCGACCTGTGTTCGTCGGCGGCGAAGGTGCGGGACGCCGGGTTGCTGGCGGCGGGCAGACCCAAGGCTGTCACGTACTCGCGTAAGGTGTTCATTCCCCTGACGCGGTTGTGCCGGGACAAGTGCCACTACTGCACGTTCGTGACGGTGCCCGGCAAGTTGCGGGCCGAGGGGCGCGGCGCGTATCTGGAGCCGGACGAGGTGCTGGAGATCGCCCGGCAGGGCGCCGAATTGGGCTGCAAGGAAGCCCTCTTCACCCTGGGTGACCGTCCCGAGGATCGGTGGCCGGAGGCCAAGCAGTGGCTGGACGAGCGCGGCTACGATTCGACGCTGGACTACCTGCGTGCGATGTCGATCCGGGTACTCGAGGAGACCGGGCTGCTGCCGCACCTGAACCCGGGTGTGATGAGCTGGGAGGAGATCTCCCGCCTCAAGCCGGTGGCTCCCTCGATGGGCATGATGCTCGAGACGACGACCACCCGGTTGTTCACCGACAAGGGCGAGTGCCACTACGGCAGCCCCGACAAGGATCCGGCGGTGCGGTTGCGCACACTCACCGACGCCGGCAGGTTGAGTGTGCCGTTCACGACGGGCATTCTGGTGGGCATCGGCGAGACCGTCCGGGAACGGGCGGAATCGATCATGGCGATCCGTAAGTCGCACAAGGCGTTCGGGCACGTTCAGGAAGTGATCGTCCAGAACTTCCTCGCCAAGCCCGACACCGCGATGCGCGACACCCCGGACGCGGGCCTCGAGGAGTTCGCCGCGACCATCGCCGTGTCCCGGTTGCTGCTCGGCCCGGGGATGCGCATCCAGTCGCCGCCCAACCTGGTGTCGAACACCGAGTGCCTGGCGCTGCTGGGTGCGGGTGTCGACGACTGGGGCGGCGTGTCGCCGCTGACCCCGGACCATGTGAACCCGGAGCGGCCGTGGCCGAACCTGGACACCCTGGCCGCGATCACCGCCGAGGCCGGGTTCGAGCTCACCGAGCGCACGGCGGCGCAGCCGCAGTTCGTGCTGGCCGGTTCGCCGTGGATCGATCCGCGGATCATCGGGCACGTGCAGGCCCTCGCCGACCCCGATACGGGGCTGGCACGGCCGGACACGATCCCGGTCGGGTTGCCGTGGCAGGAGCCGGACGAGTCCTGGGAGTCGGCGGGCCGGGTGGATCTGAACACCGAGATCGACACCGAGGGCCGCAACACCGAGACGCGCAGCGACCTCGGCAGCGCGTTCGGGGACTGGGAGACCGTCCGCGAGCAGGTGCTGGAGTTGAGCGGCCCGGTGCGGGTGGACACGGACGTCCTCGCGGCGTTGCGCAGCGCCGAACGTGATCCGGCGGGCTGCACCGACGACGAGTACCTGGCGTTGGCGACGGCCGAGGGTCCGGGGCTCGAGGCGATGGTGGCGCTGGCCGATGCGCTCCGCAAGGACGCCGTCGGCGACGAGGTGACCTATGTGGTGAACCGGAACATCAACTTCACCAACATCTGCTACACCGGGTGCCGTTTCTGCGCGTTCGCGCAGCGCAAGGGTGACGCGGATGCGTTCACGCTGTCCACCGGCGAGGTCGCGGACCGGGCCTGGGAGGCCCACGTCGCGGGCGCGACCGAGGTCTGCATGCAGGGTGGCATCGACCCGGAGCTCCCGGTCACCGGGTACGCCGATCTGGTGCGTGCGGTGAAGGCGCGGGTGCCGTCGATGCACGTGCACGCGTTCAGCCCGATGGAGATCGTCAACGGCGCCTCCCGCGGCGGGCAGAGCATCCGGGACTGGTTGACGGAACTGCGCGAGGCCGGCCTCGACACCATTCCCGGCACGGCCGCGGAAATCCTCGACGACGAGGTGCGTTGGGTGCTCACCAAGGGGAAGCTGCCCACCGCCACCTGGATCGAGGTGGTGACCACCGCACACGAGCTGGGTCTGCGGTCGAGTTCGACGATGATGTACGGGCACGTCGACAACCCGAAGCACTGGGTCGGGCATCTGCGGGTGCTGCGCGGAATCCAGGACCGGACAGGCGGATTCACCGAGTTCGTGCCGCTGCCGTTCGTGCATCAGAGTGCGCCGCTGTATCTGGCGGGCGCGTCCCGTCCGGGCCCGACCAACCGGGACAACCGGGCCGTCCACGCCCTGGCCCGGATCATGCTGCACGGGCGGATCCCGAACATCCAGACCAGCTGGGTCAAGCTGGGGGTCACCGGTACCCAGGTGATGTTGCAGGGCGGCGCCAACGATCTCGGCGGCACCCTGATGGAGGAGACCATCTCCCGGATGGCGGGTTCGGAGCACGGATCCGAGAAGACCGTCGCCGAACTGCGGGCCATCGCCGAGGGAATCGGCCGCCCGGCCCGCGAACGCACCACGACACACGCCCGACGCGAGGGAAGGACACCGGCCGCATGAGCGAGACGGACCGGCTGGGCGACGACCAGGTCGTCACCATCCTGGATCGTGCCGCACGGGGCATCAACCCCGTGCTCGATCTGGCTCTCACGGATCCGTTCGGCATCAAGAGCCGGACGTTCACCCCGACAGCGGAGGACCGGAGCGCCGCGGAGGCGCTGCTCGACGTCATCGCCTGGGTTCTCGACACCGTCCAGTTCCCGGGGACGGCGTCGTGGGAGAAGGCGAGCGACGACGAGCGGGCCCAGTGGTGGGTGACGCGGATCGGTGCGCTGAACACGATCGCGGTCGCGTTCCCGGGCATCTTCGGTGTGCTGCTCAATCGGCTCCCGATCCAGGACGTGCTCGGGTTCGCGAATCAGGCCGTCGTTCTCGTCGCCGTCGCCCGGGAACACGGCGTGACGAACCGGTTCGACCAGGTGGACCTGCTGGCGTCCGTACTCTGCCGGCGTGAGATGGATGCGCCGGCGGTGCTCGCCGGCACGGCGCGATCCGATTCCGCGGACGGCGAGTCGGTGTGGCTCCCGTTCGCGCTGATCGGCGCGCTGTGGCGCACCGCCCGCACCGTGCGCGCGCTCAGTGACGAACTCGACAAGCGTCCTGGGCCGGGCTCGACCTACTCGTTGCTGGGGAACATCCCGGTGGTCGGTGTGGTGGCCGGGTACCTCGGAGAACGGGGCGCGCTGGTGAGAGCTGCGAAAGCGGGCGAGCAGTGGATCGCGTCCCGGGCGCGGCTGACCGCGGCGGTGCGCCGGGTCAGGTAACCCTCACCGCAGAGAGGCCCGCCGGGCAGGCGATAATAGTTTCTTCCGCGGGGTACAAGCGGCCCGTACCTCGTGCTTACTCGTGTCAGAAAGGCAGGGAGAGCGGCAGTGCCCTACACGATTGCTGAACCGTGCGTGGATGTGTTGGACAAGGCGTGTATCGAGGAATGCCCTGTCGACTGCATCTACGAGGGCGGACGGATGCTCTACATCCATCCGGACGAATGCGTGGACTGCGGCGCCTGTGAACCCGTCTGCCCCGTCGAGGCCATCTTCTACGAAGACGACGTCCCGGACCAGTGGAACGGCTACATCGCCGCGAACGTCGACTTCTTCGACGACCTCGGTTCCCCCGGTGGCGCGGCGAAGCTGGGCAAGGTCGACTACGACCCGCCGTTCGTCAAGGCTCTGCCCCCCATGGGCGAGGACTAGATGTGCCTCGAATCCCGGTAGCAAAAGCACTTCCCGACTTTCCGTGGGACTCGCTCGAGTCGGCGAAGGCGAAAGCCTTCGCCCACCCGGGTGGCATCGTCAACCTCTCGGTGGGGACCCCGGTCGATCCGGTCGCCCCGATCATCCAGGACGCGCTGACCGCGGTCGCCGCGGTTCCGGGATATCCGACGACGCACGGCACCGAAGAGCTGCGGAGCGCCGCGGTGGAGGCGCTGCGTCGCCGCTACGGAATCACCGGCATCGATCCGGCTGCGGTGCTGCCCGCGATCGGCACGAAGGAGCTCATCGCCTGGCTGCCACGCCTTCTCGGGCTCGGCGCCGACGACCTCGTCGTCATTCCGGAGCTGGCGTACCCGACCTACGAGGTCGGTGCGCTCCTCGCCGGTGCGCGGGTGATCCGGGCCGATGGTCTCAACCGGCTCGGCCCGGAGGGCGCGTCGCTGATCTTCGTGAACTCGCCGTCCAACCCCACCGGCAAGGTGCTCGGTCTCGAGCATCTGCGCAAGGTGGTCGACTGGGCGCGTCGCCGCGGCGCGATCGTGGCGTCCGACGAGTGCTACCTGGGATTGAGCTGGGAGGGCGAAGCCCTCTCGATCCTCGATGAGCGGGTGAACGACGGCGATCTCACCGGGCTCCTCGCGGTGCACTCTCTGTCGAAGACGTCCAACCTCGCGAGTTACCGCGCGGGGTTCGTCACCGGTGACCCGGCGTTGGTGGCCGAACTTCTCGAGGTCCGCAAGCACGCGGGCATGATGGTGCCGTTGCCGATCCAGTCGGCGATGACCGCTGCACTCAGCGACGACGACCACGAGAACGAGCAGCGTGAGCGGTACCGCCGTCGCCGCGAGATCCTTCTCGCAGCGGTGCGCGGCGCCGGATTCACCGTCGACAACTCCGAAGCCGGGCTGTACCTGTGGGCGACCCGCGGCGAAGCCTGCCGGGACACCGTCGAGTGGTTCGCCGAGCGGGGCATTCTCGTGGCACCGGGCGAGTTCTACGGTCCCGGCGGCGGCACCCACGTGCGCATCGCCCTCACGGCCAGCGACGAACGAATCGCGGCCGCGGCCGAACGACTGGCCTGACCCGAGTCGGCCCGAGCGGCGCGGTCACGGTGAAAGTATTGGGCCGTGACCCTCGACGACGTCGCCGACGAACTGTACGGCCTGGACCCCGGTGAGTTCGTCGAGGCGCGCACCGCGCAGGTGACCGCGGCGCGGGAGAACAAGGACCGCGCATTGGCAGCCGAGATCGGGAAGCTGCGGAAGCCGACGGTCGTCGGCTGGCTCGTCAACCTGCTCGCCCGCGAGCTGCCCGACGAGGTCGACGCGCTCCTCACCCTCGGTGACGCTCTCCGCGACGCGCAGCGACACCTGTCCGGCTCGGACCTTCGGCGACTGAACACGCAACGGCAGCAAGTAGTGCGCGCGTTGGCGCGCAAGGCCGGTGAACTCGCTGCCGAGCGGGGCCGGACAGTCGGGGAGGACGCGCTGCGGGATGTCGGTCAGACGCTGCACGCCGCTCTCGCCGACGCCGAGACCGCCGAACAGGTGCGGCGCGGCCGGGTGGTGACGGCGGCGAGCTACAGCGGTTTCGGTCCGGCCGGACTCACCGTCGTCCAGGGAAAGACCGCGAAGAAAGGCGGGAAGTCCGAACCCACCCCCACGCCTCCGGCCGAGAAGTCGGGGAAGACGTCGAAGAAGAAGTCGCCGGAGCGCGACCGCGCCGCCGAACGGGCGGCGGCCGGGGCCGAACTGGCGGACGCCACGTCCCGGGCCGACGAGGTCCGCGGCGAACTGAACGACGCGAGAACGGAACTGGAGCAGGCGCGGTCGACGCTGACGGAGATCGACCACCGGATCGAGGAACTGCGCGCCGAACTCGAACATGCCGAGCAGGAGCGGCAGTTCACCCGGAACGCGGAGAAGGCGTCGGCGGAGGCGGTGCATCGGGGGGAGCGAGACCTCGACGCGGCGGAGCGGCGCGTCGAGGAAGCCCGGCGCGCGGTCGACGATCTCGGCTGAGGACGTCCCGGATCCTTGACCTGCAGCTCACTCGAGGTCTACAACGCCGCCACGTCGCCGCCGGTGCCCCGATCACCCACGCCGTGCTCGATCACCACGGCACCGACATCCCGGTCGAGCATTTGCGCAGCATCCTCCTCCACACCGGTGCCCTCCAACCCCGGGGCAACGCCGTCGATTCGGTTGCGCCCTGGCTCGACACCCTTGTCGCCGACCTGCCCCCCGGATCTCGCGGCCACGGTGCGCGCGTACGCGTCCTGGTCGGTGCTGCGCCGGGCCCGCGGCCGCGCCGCACGCGGGCACCTCAGCGTCAGCGCATCCAAGTACGCGCGTGTCCGCCTCCAGGTCGCCGTTCAGTTTCTGACGTGGCTCACCGACAACCACCACGCACTGGCCGAGGCGACCCAGGCGGACGTCGACCGCTGGCTGGGGGAGGGGGCCAGCACCCGCCACCGACTGCGGGACTTCCTGCGCTGGGCGCACCAACACGATCGTGCCGCCGACCTGCACGTGTCCTGGCTCGGCCGCGACGGTCTTCCCTCCCAGCTTCTCGCCGACGACGAACGCTGGTCCGCGCTACGCCGGTGCCTGACCGACGACGGCCTCGATCTGCGGGTGCGGGTAGCCGGTGTCCTAGTCCTGCTCTACGGTCAGATCCCCACCCGCATCGTCAAACTCACCACCAGCGATCTCGTCGCCGACAGCCGAGGTGACAGCACCCTACGGTTGCGCGATCGTCCCGTCCTGCTGCGGCCGGCACTCGCCGCGCTGACCACCGAGCTCACCAGCAGACCGGATCGCCGCCGTCGCGGGGCGCCTTCGTCAACGACACCGGATTGTTTCCCGGCCGCGCGAGTCGAATATCCACCTCGCTGGCACACCGCACCCGAGCATGAGCAAAACGTATGGTGTCGGTCCCCGCCCCTGTCCTCACCGGTAACAGCACCAATGAGCAGCGAGCGGAGGGAAACCATGGTCACCGCCGCCGCCAGCGCACCGATGCTGCCGGGGATGCCCGTCTCCCCGGCGGTCTCTGAGATCGAGCAACTCGCCCTGATCGGCCAGCCGCAACCGATCCGGGTCCCCGAACGGCTGTGGCGGTCCTGGCTCGACGATCCCACCGTCGTGGCGCGATTCGAAGCGAAGACCTACCGACGCCCGGGTGGCCGGTGCACGGTGTGGCTCGGCAGTGTCTCATCCACCGGGCACGGCTCCTTCCGTGCCGCCAGCCTGCCCGGCCCCTCGCGCCGCGGCACCGTTCCCGCGCATCTGTTCGCCTATCAGCTCGAATACGGCATCATTCCGCGGCTGGGGTGGTCCGGCGCCGACGACGCGGTGCTGTGCCACCAATGCGACTTCGCCGGCTGCGTCAACCCACAGCACATGCGGCTGGGCACCAACACCGTCAACCGCACCGAGTACCTGCGGCGCCGCAACCTCGCCAGCCCGCTTTCCGACGTCCGCGGTCCTGCCGGGCGTACCCGTGCCATCGCCGCCGCAATCCGAACCGGCCTTACCTGCGGCGAGGATCAGAACAGCATCGAACAGCGGATCAGATGCGCCGAAGCGGCCGGGTTACCCCTCACCCTCTGGTAGCTCGTCGTCGGCACAGCGAATCTGTGCCTGACTGGCAGAGCCGGAACTGACCCTGCCGTATGGCCTGCAGAGGTTGCCCGAGCTGGTGAGAGACTGCTCCGCGTGCATGCGTTCATCGACGAATCCAAACGGGGCGAGTACGCCCTGTGTGCGGTGACCGTGGCGACCGGCGATCTGACGGCCCTGCGGAAGCAGATGAACGCGCTCCGACCGCCCGGGCACACCCGCATCCATATGACCGGTGTGGGGAAGAAGCTGGCACCGAAGATCGTCGCCGAGGTCGCCCGGCTGGAGGCAAACAGCCGGATCTATGTGATGAGCTCACGAAAGGTCAACGAACGCCAGGCCCGCGACGCCATCCTGGCCGCCGCGGTGCGGGACCTGGCGCAGATGCCAGTGACGAACCTGGTCATCGAGTCATGCGATCAGGACCACGAGGACAACCGCATCATCCGGGACGAACTCGGCGCCGCCACCCCGTTCCGGTACACCCACGACCGACCCTCGAACTCCCTCTTGTGGATCCCCGACGTCCATGCCTGGGCCTGGGGCCGCGGCGGCAGCATGCGCGCGAAGATCGCCCACCGCATCACCGTCGTCAGGGTCTGAAACACGAGAACGCCCCTCATCACTGAGGGGCGTTCGTCGTATGTGGGTGGGCGCGCAAGGCTGGAAACCGCTAGGTGGGGCTGCCTACAGGGGTACTTACGCCCCGGAGACCTCCTACACGAACCACTTCCCTCGGCTACTGCCTCGGGCACTCACATTATGTGGGTGCGGTTGCGTCGACGCAACCGCGAAGCCCATGGCCTGCACACAAGCGCAACCCCGGTGCCCGCCGGAGAGTGTTTGTTTGCTGCACCTACGCCACCGAGATCGGCCGACTACCCGGCTTGTCGAGCCGAGGACGTGTTTCGCCGCCGGCTGTCAGCATGAGCAGCAATTCTATCCAGTGGGCGCGACACCCATTCGCAGGCACGGACAGCAACATCCGCGCGGCAGATACAGTTCCCTGTGGGTTGCGAGTCGGACCATGCGACATCGGCCGCGATCTCGGGTAGAGCAAGTGACTCTTAATCACTGGGTTCGCGGAGTTCTGCCGCCCTGTCCGTCGCATCAGCGTCTTGTCCGACAGCGACGCTGGAGTGCTGAGACTGCTGCCGCATGTCTGCCCGGTCAGCGGTGCTCGGCAGCGTCCTCGACTGCAATCAGAGCCGACCATCGCATGACCGCGTACGAGTGCGCGAGCGCGGCCACGGGCCTCTTCAGCGGTGCCGAAAGCCACCCGCTGACGACGCTGAATCCGGCGATCACGGCGTGGAGGAGGAGGATCGGCATGGGTATTCTCCCTTTTCGTCCGGGGATCGGCCTGTCCTCACGCGCTGCGCTCGGTGGTGTCTTCGGCACGGCCTCGGCCGCGGCCGAGGCCGAGGATGCGGTCGCGGTCCTCTTCGGACATCCCGCCCCAAATCCCGAAGGGTTCTCGCACGGCGAGTGCGTAGTCCCGGCATGGCCGTTGGACGGGGCACTGGGAGCAGATCTTTTTGGCCTCGTGGATGCGCTTCTGCCTCTTGGGTCCGCGTTCGTTGGTGGGGTGGAAGAACAGGGCAGGACTGACCAGTCGGCACATCGCGGCGAGTCGCCAGTTCAGTTCCTCGGGCTCGGGTAGGTCGCTTTGTCTCACGGTTCGAAAGGCCCGCACAACGATGCTCCCTTTTTGCTGGAGGGCGGTCGAGCGCCCCGCACCGGTGGGTGATGCGGGGCGCAGGCGGATTAGGGGACGCTGATGAAGTTGGTGAAGCCGCCGTGCCGGGCCGGGAGGTCGGCGAGAGCTTCGTTGATCTTCTCGAGCGGGAAGCTGTGATGCTCGAACACCGACAGGTCGAGGACCCCGGCGCCGGCGAGGTCGGCCATGTCCTGGGCCTCGGCGGTGGAGAACCACAGGCTTCCGAGGACGCTGATCTGGCTGCACATCAGCGAGAACATGTCCAGCGGTGGGCGTTCCATCATGCCGCCGATGTCGACGGCCACGCCGCCGCGGCGCAGGGTGGTGATGGCGTCGAGGAACGATTCTGCCGGTGCGCCGGGGCCGAGTGAGTCGATGACGATGTCGACGCCCTCCCCGTTGTTGTGTTCGCGCACCCAGCTGCGCAGGTCGCCCTCGCCGGCGGGGAGGACGTGGATGCGGTCGGGCGCGATGGATCGGACGTCCTCGAGGAGATCGGCGTTGCGGCCGGTGCCGAAGATGTGGCTCGCACCGAGCGCGAGGGCGCTCAGGCAGGTGCCCAGTCCCAGGGTTCCGGAGATGCCGTCGATCAGGACGGTGGAGCCGGGTCCGGCGCCGGCTTTGCGCAGTGCCGAGTATCCGGTGCCGAGGTATCCGAATCGGGCGCCTTCTTCGAAACTGACGGAGTCGGGCAGCTTCACCAGGTTGCGTTGCGGCGCAGTCAGATACTCACCGAGCCCGCCGTAGGGGTAGGCGTCGAAGATCTCCTGGCCGTCGGCGCCGAAGGTGTCAGCGGTCATGTAATTCCCCAGATTGAGGGGTTTGTCCGTCACATAATTCCCCACCCCGCCGTCACGTAATTCCCCACCCCTGGGGCGTGTCGG
>NZ_JAAOQS010000154.1:0-18947 GCF_011603105.1 Rhodococcus sp. A14
CACGCCGACGATGCCGTCACCATTCCGACGAAGGCCCTCCCCGCAACCGCGGGCAGGGCCCTTCTCATATCGGCATCACCGTCATCGACAGTGACGCCATCGTCGGCACGTTCAGCGACGGACAACACCCCGTACGAAGACCTGCTGCGCCTGGATGCGACCGCATCCTCACCTGCCGCCGGTTCGCGGATTTGTCTCCAGATCTGGAGACAAATCCGCGTAGAAGGTCTAGATACACCGAGTCGCAGACGGTTCCGAACGCGCGGGCAGGATTGAATCGTGAGCCACCGAACCACAGCAGCCCTCAAGCGTGAACTCGCCATGCTCGCCTCCGTACGTGACAACCTCCGAGATTCGGAAGGCAAAGACTTCTGCATCCCGACCACCGCGGTTGACCAGGTTCTCGATGAGCTCCACAGCCTCGAACGATCGCCGTGGGATCCGGCCATGACTGCGCCCGAGCACGCCCGGGACGCTCAGAATGGTGGCCACCGGAACCCGGGCCGGAGTGCATCCGCCAGCATCGCCTGAACGAACAAAACCCCGGTGACATGCACGAAGTGCAGAGGCCGATCCGGGGTCTTCACGATCAACCGTACACGACCCGGAGTGAGATGACGAACCGCCCGACCCACCTTGTCATCAGCCTGCAAACTGGGCTGACCAGCGAAAGGCTGGCGCCCTACCTGCGCGCTGCGGGCGGCGACATCGATCGTGCTCTCGATCTGTACGAATGGAACACCCAGGTCAGCGCCGCACTCTTCGCGGACTTCAGCTACTTCGAAGTCATCCTGCGCAACGCCTGCCACCGCCAGCTCCAACAATGGGTTGCCAGACAGAACTCGACGACCCCCTGGTATCTGTACCCCGCCCTGTCCCCACGATCGGCAGACGACGTCACCAAGGCCCGCACCCGCGCAACACGCGGACGCAGACAGGAAACCGAAGGCCGCGTGGTCGCCGAGCTGATGTTCGGGTTCTGGCGCTTCCTCCATTCGAGGTCCTACGAGGCAACACTGTGGACACCCAGCCTGCGGCTCGCCTACCCCCACCAAACGCCGCGCCGCCGCAGCGACGTCTACACCCGTCTCGACCACCTCAACACCCTGCGTAACCGCATCGCCCACCACGAACCCATCCACGGACCCACCATCGGAGACACCGGCAAGGACATCGCCGCCCTGCACGACGAACTTCTCACCATCCTCAACTGGATCAACCCTACGATCGAGACCTGGCTCCGTGCACAAAGCCTGGTTCCCCACGTCTTACAACAGCGCCCCTGAGCCGCTGACCCGCCGGCATCTACGGAAGGGGATGACTCGCGAGGCACCATAGATGACACACCATTGTCTGCCGGTAGGCAGTGTCTATCGTTTGTTGGGTCTCACACTCGCGTGTGAGCGTTGGGCCATCCCATGGCAGAAAGCTCAACGCCATCGCCCTGCAAAAGGGTGCAGTCCAAACTTCCATAGGAATGTCAACTACGGGTTGCAGCGCGGAGGGGTTGCGCCCGGACCTGTGTCGAGAGGGCCCACAACCGCCGAGCTGCCCCACCGCGGACACCGAGCTTCCGATCCGGAGTGTTGACACTGTGCCCGGGTAGGGATAGGCACCTATCCACCCAATAGGTGAATTGAGCGAACGAAGCCGTCCGGCGGAGCTGGCGGACACTGCTGCACTCCGAGAAATTATGTTCCGCAGTACATTGCAAGCGGCATCGGATAGCGAGGTGCTATGGATGCATCCCGCGAGCGTGTACTCACGGGATGCATCCAACCACCATCACGCTGGTTGGCCTCTTGCACTCAGGCGATGTCGAACCGGTCGAGGTTCATCACCTTGTCCCAGGCGGAGACGAAGTCCCGCACGAACTTCTGCTGCGCGTCGTCGGACGCGTACACCTCCGCAAGAGCCCGCAGTTCGGAATTCGACCCGAACACGAGATCGACGCGGGTTCCAGTCCACTTCACCTCACCGGTGACGCGATCGCGGCCCTCGTAGATCTCCGAATCCGTGGACCTCGGCGCCCACGTCGTTCCCAGGTCGATCAGGTTCGCGAAGAAGTCGTTGGTCAACGTCCCCGGCCTCGCGGTGAAGACACCCTCCTCCGACCTGGTGTTGTAGTTCGCGCCCAGCACGCGCAGACCGCCGACGAGAACCGTCAACTCGGGAGCGGTCAGGGTCAGCAGGTTCGCCTTGTCGACCAACAGGAATTCCGCCGGCAGACGGTTGCCGTCCCCGAGGTAGTTACGGAAACCATCCGCGGTCGGCTCGAGCGCAGCGAACGATTCCACATCGGTCTGCTCCTGCGTGGCATCGGTGCGACCGGGCGTGAACGGGACCTCGATATCGTGTCCGGCGTCCTTCGCGGCCTGCTCGACCGCCGCAGCGCCACCGAGCACGACAAGGTCAGCGAACGAGACCCGCTTGTTCCCGGTCTGAGCGATGTTGAAGGACTCCTGAATTCCCTCCAGGGTCCGCACCACCTGGGCGAGCTCGGCCGGGTTGTTGACCTCCCAGCTCGCCTGCGGCTCGAGGCGAATCCGCCCGCCGTTGGCACCGCCACGCTTGTCGCTGCCCCGGAACGACGACGCCGACGCCCACGCGGTCGAGACCAGTTCGGCGACAGTCAGTCCGGATCCGAGGATCTGGCTCTTCAGCGACGCGATATCGCCGGCATCGATGAGCTCATGAGTGACCGCGGGGATGGGGTCCTGCCACAGCAGGGTCTCGTCCGGCACCAGCGGGCCGAGGTAGCGGCCGATCGGGCCCATGTCACGGTGGGTCAGCTTGTACCACGCCTTAGCGAAGTCGTCGGCGAGCTGATCCGGGTTCTCCAGCCAGTTGCGGGTGATCTTCTCGTAGGCCGGGTCGATCCGCAGCGCCAGGTCCGTCGTCAGCATCACCGGCACGTGCGTCTTCGCCGCGTCGTGCGCATCGGGCACGGTGCCCGCGCCGGCGCCGTCCTTCGGGATCCACTGGTATGCACCGGCGGGGCTCTTGGACAGCTCCCACTCGTAGCCGTAGAGGGTTTCGAGGAAACTGTTGTCCCACGTCGCCGGTGTGGGCGTCCAGGCGCCCTCGAGACCGCTGGTGATGGTGTCGCCACCCTTACCCGTGCCGAAGGCACTCTTCCAGCCCAGACCCTGTTCCTCGAGCGGTGCAGCCTCGGGCTCGGGCCCGACCAGATCGGCCGGTCCGGCGCCGTGGGTCTTGCCGAAGGTGTGACCGCCGACGATCAGCGCGGCGGTCTCGACGTCGTTCATCGCCATCCGGGCGAACGTCTCACGGATGTCCCGCGATGCTGCGACGGGGTCCGGGTTGCCGTTCGGGCCTTCGGGGTTGACGTAGATCAGACCCATCTGGACCGCACCGAGCGGCTTTTCCAGGTCTCTGTCACCGGTGTAGCGTTCGTCGCCGAGCCAGGTGAGCT
Organism: Rhodococcus sp. A14; assembly: GCF_011603105.1. NCBI lineage: Bacteria > Bacillati > Actinomycetota > Actinomycetes > Mycobacteriales > Nocardiaceae > Rhodococcus > Rhodococcus sp. A14. The sequence goes on from NZ_JAAOQS010000154.1 coordinate 3,437, forward strand.
CCGGACCCCAGTAGACGTCTTCCTCGGGCTCCCACTGGTCCACCCGGCCGGCACCGAAACCGAAAGTCGCAAATCCCATCGACTCGAGCGCGACGTTGCCGGCGAAGACGATCAGGTCGGCCCACGAGATGGTCTTGCCGTACTTCTTCTTGACCGGCCACAGCAGGTGGCGGGCCTTGTCGAGGTTGGCGTTGTCGGGCCAGCTGTTCAGCGGCGCGAAGCGCTGCATCCCGGCGCCGGCGCCACCGCGGCCGTCGCTGACGCGGTAGGTGCCCGCGGCGTGCCACGCCATCCGGATGAACAACGGACCGTAGTGGCCGTAGTCGGCGGGCCACCAGTCCTGCGAGGTCGTCATGACCTCCTCGATGTTCCGCTTCAGGGCCTCGAAGTCGAGGTTCTCGAGTTCCCGGGTGTAGTCGAAGTCCTCGTCCATCGGGTTACGGACGGCGGGGTTCTTCTGCAGGATCTTCAAGTTGAGCTGGTTCGGCCACCAGTCACGATTACCGCCGCCCTGGGTGGGGTGCTTGAGCTGACCGTGCGCAACGGGGCAACCGCCGCTCTGTGCCGGCTCGGTCTGGGCCTCGGCGATCGGGGGGTGCTCCTCCGTCAGAGCCTGGTTGGTTTTGGACACGACTTTCCTTCCGCAATGGGCTGATTCGGGCTGTTGATGTGTTGTTGGCGTTAGGTTCGCTGCTGCGAGGTGGAGCAGTTCGGGCAAAGTCCCCAGAAGAAGATTTCGGCCTCGTCCACGGTGTAGCCGTTGTCGTGTGACGCTGCCAGACAGGGTGTCTCACCGATGGTGCAGTCGACATCCGCGATCGCTCCGCACGACCGGCAGACGTCGTGGTGATGATTGTCGCCCACCCGTGACTCGTAGCGAGCCACGGATCCCGCCGGTTGGATCCGCCGCACCAAACCGTGAGCAGTCACCGTATGCAGGATCCCGTACACCGTCTGTTGAGACACGGTCGGAAGAACGGAGCGGACGGCGTCGATGATCATCTCGGTATCGGCATGCGGATGTGCATGCACCGCTTGCAGCACCGCGACCCGCGGGCGCGTCACACGCAAGTCGGCGAGACGCAGCCGGTCCGCGCAATCCATCTTCGAGGGCACCCGCACACTATGAACCGCTTTTCTGGAATTAGTCAAGATACGAGCCTTGTTGGTCAGTGACGTTGGCGGCGCGTCAATTTCGATCCACATCGGAGCCCTTATTTCGTTACCGTCGGAAATGACTTAGCCGAGAAGCGCCCCCATGCACGCTTCCAACTAGACGTGTTGCGACGCCGCGACCTGCGGTCGCCCGCGCACACAGATCGCTCAACCACACCGCGAGAAAACCAGGCGGCCAAGCGATGATGCAGGCCGGTCAATGCGCTCGCGAGCCGGGCCCGAACGTGCTCACATACCCAAAACAGCGAGGAAATGTGGCCTACATCACACCAGCCCTTGCGGTCCGCGAAGGTTACCTACAGGAACACCTACCCCGAACAAGCGGCAAGTCGAAGACCCTGAACACCAGGGGAATTACCTGGCCCGCAGATCCCTTGACCTCGCGTCCCCCACGGTTGGCCTGCCCCAAGGGAAAATGGTTCCGGCGCCAGCACCGCGGCACACCCGCGACACGGCGAGCACACCCCGACGCCGGCAATCGCCGAAGCGGCTTTTTGCCGCAGCGTATGAGTGCGCCGACCAGAAAGGCGACGGACATCGGAGCCGCCTATCGCGGCGCCATGCGCAGAGCGCCGCAGTACCGCGGTGAATTCCCCGCGCAACAACGGACCGGACCTGCTCGAACCCGTGGCGTGAGGCCGCAGATGGATCGCGCTCTCTCGACATCGGTGGGAACGCCCCAATCTTGCAACCTAGCACCTCATAGGCCTGCAGGACCGGATCGGGCACCGACGCGAGCATGCATCCTGATGGACTTCACAGTCGCCGCACTCGGCCCGGCCAGCTTTCTCCTCGGATCCGTGCCCCATGTCAGCGACGCCCGATCACCGGGTCTCCCCGATGTCCCGCAATACCGGCGGTGCGGTCAGATCGGCGTGAAGATCGGCCATGCCTTTGCCTCTCTCGTTGGCGCACTCATCGAGATGGGGACGCTCACTGGCACTCTTCGGAACCGATCGCTCCTCGTCGAACGCACCCACTGCGTACACACCGAATGCGACTTCTCGGGTCAGAGCTCGGACTTGCACGGCCCGGTTCAAGACTGATTGCACCCCACGTGGCCAGCGGCAAGGGGGCATCAAAATTCTCGCGGAAGCGATCACAGCATGAAGGATTAGGGCGAGCATGGCTTCCTTATCGGCGGGCAGGGGTCCCGCCTTGGTCGTGTGTTGACTCTGCACCGCCCACAGGACAATTGCCTGAACACTGCGGCGATGCCCCGGATCCAAGTGCTGTTGAGCTGACCGATACACCACATCTGTAGTGGCTGAGTTCAGACCAACAGCTCGGGCCTGGAGGGAATCGCGAGTTCGTCCGGGCCTCCCATGTCGAGCAAGAAGTCCGCGCGCCCGTCAAGCCGGACAGCGTGCTCGCTTGAGCGCGGAAGCATCGTCGACTCGTAGGCGCGCAGCGCCTCATCGATGCTATCGGCGCCGGCGAGTGCGAGTGCGAGCTCGCTGGCGTCGAGCATCGCTAGGTTGACTCCGACGCCCGCCGGCGGCATCAGATGAGCGGCGTCACCAAGCAGGGTGACAGACGAGGAAGGGTCCCAAGTGTGGGGCGCCGGGAGCACGAAGAGCGGACGGTCGACGTACGCGCCGTCGTTATCGGTGATCATGCGAAGCGTCTCGGGTGACCACTCAGCGAACTCATGCAGAAGGTGTGCACGAATGCCCTCCGTATCATCGGGCCGAAGGCCATGCGCCGCTATCCAGTTCAGAGGTTCACGCCGGGCGATGTAGACGCGCATATGGCCACCGCTGTTGCGCTGCGCAAACAGCGCGCGTTCGCAGTCGGTGGCCATCGCGCTACCGCCGCCGACAAGCTCCACGAGCTCCGGGTGTGCGGTCTCCATGTCGTCGAACCAGGCCTCGAGAAAACTGACGCCCGAGTAGTACGACGTTGCAGGAGAGACGGCCTCGCGGACACATGAGGATGCACCGTCTGCACCGATCACGAGGTCCGTCTCGACCGTGGTTCCGTCGGCGAACGTGAGCAGGCGGGGTCCGTCGTCCGGGCCGCTCACCGACTCGACGGCACAACCCCACTGCACGGTCCCTGGCTCGAGAGAACGTAGCAGCATGTCGCGCAGCTGGCCGCGGTCGATCTCCGGCGCAGATTTCTCGTCCGGCTCCGGCATGCGACTGGCACGGACGCGTCCCCTCGTGTCCAGCTGCCGCATCTCCTGCCCCTCGAAGCGTGCAAGGGCGAAGAACTCGTCGAGCAAACCGGCCTCGCGCAACGCAAGCTGGCCGTCGTCTTCATGGAGGTCGAGCGAGCCTCCTTGGTTGCGTGCGTGCTCATTCGCGTCCCTGTCGTACACAGTCACAGGAATGCCCCGTTGCTGCAGGATGCGCGCGCACGTGAGGCCGCCAGGTCCGGCACCGACAATGCTGATCCGTTTGGTGGCGAGTTTGGGAGTGTCCATGATCTGTTCCTTTCCGAACTGGATTGCTGGCTATCCGAGTGGAAGCCATGTAGCCACAAAAGCACATTCAGTACAAAGGTGCAATGACTACACTTTTATAGTGAGGCAACTATTGCGATATAGTTGACGCATGACGATCGAGCACCCTCTGGGGCGTCGTGAGCGCAAGAAGGCCGCCACACGCCAAGCCATCGCCGATGCCGCGCTGGAACTATTCCTGCAAAGCGGATTCAACGGCGTGAGCATCAAGGATGTCGCTGACAAGGCCGACGTGTCGACGACGACAATCTTCAAGCACTTCCCCAGCAAGGAATCCCTCTTGTTCGATCGTGACGATGACTTCGAGGTAGAACTGGCAGCCGCCGTGCGCGAACGCCCGCCAGGGCTCTCCATCCTCGATGCGCTTCGCGCCCATGCTCTCGAGGCGTGGGTGCCCATCGCCGCCGACCCGAGGCTCGAAAAGCTAACAGCACTTGTCGAGCAGACGCCCGCCCTCCGGGACTACAGCGAGCGAATGTGGTCGCGGTACGCGGCCGCACTCGCCGCCGTGATCTCCGAGGAGATCGGGAGGCCGGCTGACGATCTTGCATCCGCAGCGCTCGCCCGGTTCGTCGTGCAAGTGCCGATTCTCGCCAAGAATCGCGAGAATGCCCGTCAGGCAGTGGAGACAGTGTTCGACATCCTCGCTCATGGCTGGGAACCTCAGTCGTAGAATCCACGACGCTCGGATCGAACAAAAGCGGCACCGACTGGTTGAGCACGAGTGAAGGCTCGTTCTGAACTTCTTGTTCTGTCGCGCCGAGGGCGTCCGTCCTCCCCTGTCGTCTAATCGGGGCGGATGGACGAAGGGCGGGCAAGTCATCGTTGTTCGAACAGGTTTCTTCCCCGTGTGTCTCTCCAAGAGGCTCAGTGAGGAGCACGGGCGCGCCCCTCTGCGTTCGAATACCCCGTCGATGACGGGCGAGCAGTGGTTCCCTGCCGCAGCCGAATTCGCCGCCACGGTCATCGGGCACACCATCGACGCAGCGACGGAGCGCCGCGATCCCAGGTTTCGTGTTGTTTAACGCGTCGCAGAGGTCTATGTACCTTCACGGCTGCCCGTGACCGCATCCCGCGTCCTGCCGGTGCCGCAGTGGTTCTTCCAGCCCGGACAAATCTGAACCAGGAGGGACGCCTTCAGGCTCCTGTCGGTCGTCGAGGCGCTTCCTGCAGATCGCCCTCAACTGTTCGGCCTCCGCTCTAGATACCACCCGAACTGAGACCGTCTCTAGGCGAGAGTACAGACGCCTAAAGTATTGGTCGGAGGACATACCGAATTGGACAAAGATATCTTCGGCGCTGCCACCACCCCAGTGTCGCCATCTCATTGCGAACGCCACGATGTCATCGTCGATCTCGTGAGGCGTCTGCCTTTTGAATCTTCCCATGGCGTGCTCCAATCAATCCCTTTGACTTGCCTTAGCCGGTCACAGCACTCATACCAGTACAGGTGCACGGGCGTATCGCTGCACTAAACGGCGCTGATACTGTCCTCAAGCGCGTAGGCATGGAACGAGACAATTGAAGGACGAAGACCAATTTCACCCCTTCGAGATCATGACCCCAATGCTCCTGGAATAGCCAGCGCAAGAGCGAAATCGATACGGCTGCCCATCTGTTCAGGATCACGTCCGGTCAGTTCCGAGATCCGCTGCATGCGGTACTTGAGGGTGTTGTGGTGGATATGCAATTCGCGCGCTGTCTGCCGCCATTTCCCATCATTTTCCAAAAACAACTGCAGCGATACCACAAGATCTGCATCGTGCTCACGATCCCAAGCAACCAGTGGACCTAGCAGTGCGTCCTTGAACGCGGAAAGCGTTTGATGATCGACGAAGTGTAGGAGACCAGCGTAGGAGCCGACGTCGAACTGTCGAATTACACGATCGCCGCTGCGGCGAGACAGTGCGATCCGGCAGGCTGGAAGCGCTTGCGCGAGTGAGCGCCGTAGTCCTTCCGCGCCGAGTCCTGGACTTCCTGCGCCGAGGATTGGTTCACGTCCACCTTCTCTGATGATGTCGGCTATCTCGTCAACCGCTCGATCTGAGTTAGTCTGCACAATCATCACGTTGACGTCATTGTGACGTGTAAATACGCATTGAGCACTACAGCCGTCGACGGCATCCGCGATATCGAACAAGTCATTTGCTGACGCGATAACCATCAACGGTGCATGTGGATCAAAATCCATTGCCCTCATTCGCGCCACGAAGGCTGCGCTCGCGATATTTCCAGTCCAGATTAGCTCCAACAACTCTCGAACCAGCGCGCCGCGCATACCTGCCCTAGCCCGGCGTTCGGCATGTTCGATGAGGAAGTTTGGCATGACGGTCTCAATAACCAATCGGGCCTCGTCAGAAATGTCCTTCAACTCAGAATCGAATACCAGAGATAGATTGGCTTGCGGCCACCAACCCACCGTAAATGAACATAGACCACCACTAAGTGCACCAGACAAATGTCCGTGCCGGCCTATGCGGGCAGCGACTCGGAGGATTTCCTGATCAGGAGGGGGTCCCGTCCCAGCAAGACAGCGGCCTCCTGACCCCACAAGCCAGCATCGCAATCCCGTCTCGCGATTCAACAGCATAATGAGTTCGGCTTGCGCTGAGCACCCGGCAAGCTCCTGGCGTAGCCTTCGAAGGTGGTCAAGTTGCTGTCTCGCACTGTCGACCGGCGCGCGAGCGGTATCAATAGCTTCCGCTATCTTCGAGAACGAGACGTCAGTCGACACTGCAATCAGCGCCATGTCGAGTTCCGTACAGGCGATGATCACACTAGGAGGAACGGTCGGGTACATCTCGTTCAACCCGAAAGCAACCGCCGGCGAGCCCGCAGATTTTACATCCGTAATCCATTCATGCGCCGGGCGGTGTGCGAGCCACAGTCCGTTGGTCAACAGTAGTTCGCCCGGAAAGAGGTAGCGGGCAGGATGAACGAGATCCGTTGTGTGATGGCCAACTAGCACCCTCTGGAGACCGGGGGCGGGAACGACCAACCTCAACCCAAGGGCGGCGTTTGCAAGCAAGGACGATGCAGTCGGCTCACCGTCTCCGCATTTTGCGTTATTCGACATCGAATAGCTCTCACTCTAGTGGATACAGCTCAGGCGGAACGGAAACAGGCTCAAGCTTCCTCGCCTTCAGATCCGGATCGCGAAGGGTTGCTTCCGCTATCGACTCACATGTTGCAAACTTCACGTCCCCGCGCTCGAGGGCGGTCTCGACTACGGTGCGCAATGCCTCGAGTCGACCGGCTCGCCCACTGAGAAATGGGTGACAGGTCAGCATGAACATCGATCCATGCCTGCGCATCGCGTCGATTTCATGAATCCACATGTCGGCCACGGTAAGCGGCGACTGGATCACTTCACCAAGACGTGGATTCGGCAGGAACGCATACTGCTCCCAGTCGTCGAGGCTCCAATGCGGGGGCAGCTCCGCGATCGTTCCCGCCGAGGTTTCCAAGCGATACGGAGTGTCGAAATCCATCAGGCTCGAGTCGTACTTCAACCCGTACTCAGCTACTAGCGAAGGCGTCTGCCACGATGCTTCCCATAGCGCGGCCCGATGTCCTGCGGGAGTGATACCGAAACGATCGAGCACTTTCAAAGCGCGCTCGAAGTCGGCGCGCTCCTCCGAGAGCGTCATGCTTGTGGGTGTCCGGTGTGTGTAGGAGTGATGCGCGATCTCGTGACCACTGTTGAGGACCTGCTCCACCATGTCGGGGTAACGATCAGCGGTCAGCCCCGGAATGAAGAACGTGGCCGGCTGCCCCACGTCCTTAAGCATCTGAAGGATGCGGGGCACGCCGACGAGTGGTCCGAATGCCTGATGAGTCATCACCATGGCATGGTCGGCATAACGCCGTCCCTCCGCCAAAACGGGCGACTCAGCGTCCACATCGAAGGTGAGTGCAGCAACACAAGCCGCGCCCTGTCGCCAACCGGCGTTTCGTGAGGTCATGGCTGTATTCGTACCACAACCACCACGTACCAAACGCACAAATGATTTCGTACAGAATCGGCTGTTTGGTCAATGACGCCCGCAGATGTGTTCTGGTTCACTGACTGCCACGGTCCAGGGAATTCGTTTCGCCATGTAGCAGGACCCGACAGATACCAATAGGACGGAGTCCAGAGCATGAGCACGCAACCGCTCAAAGCGAACAATGGACCGGCTGACGATCAGGAAGTCGGATCATACGGCTATGAGCAAGAACTCAATCGAGGCTTAAGCTTCTGGACTACCTGGGCCATCGGGTTCGCGTTTGTTTCGCCGATTGTGGGCCTGTACACAATATTTGGACTAGGCATGGAAACTGCAGGCCCCGCTTGGCTCTGGGCCATTCCAATTGTTGCCGTGGGTCAACTGACGCTGGCGATCGTATACTCCCAGCTTGCCGCGAGGTGGCCGATAGCCGGAGGTATTTACCAATGGACACGCCGGCTGATTGGACCCGCGGCCGGATGGTGGGCCGGGTGGGTATACATGTGGGCCATCATTCTGATCGTCGCAGGTGTCGTGTATTCCGGCGGACAGTTCGTCGGCGAACTCCTCGGTCTCCATGATCGAACGCCCGGCACCAATATTGCACTCGCAATCGGGGTGCTGGCGGTCGTCACTGCTATCAACTGCATCGGGCTTAATGTCCTGAAATACGCAGTGGTGGTCGGAATAGCATCAGAAGTCGTCGGTAGTGTCGCAGTCGCGATTGCCCTGTTGCTTCGCGACCACCAGCAACCCATCAGCATCATTGCCGATACATCGCTGACTCCCGGCGGGAGTGGTCACTTCGCTACCGCCTTTGTTGCCGCAATTGCGATCGGCGGTTGGGCTTTTCTCGGGTTCGATGCCTGCGGCAGTGTCGCCGAAGAGACCCTCGATCCGAGGCGAGAAGTTCCACGCGCCATCCTCTTTGCCCTGCCGCCGGTTATTGCGGTGCAGCTACTCACCGCCGTCTCGATCCTTCTCTCCACACCCGACCTGCCGGCCGTAATAGGCGGCTTCGTCGCCGATCCAGTCGGCAACTCCGTGGTGAGCGGATTGGGAGACTGGGCAGCGAAACCATTCTTGGTCATCGTCGTATTCGGATTCACCGCGTGCGCCTTGGCGGTTCAAGCCACAGCCAGCCGTGTGGTGTTCGCATTCTCCCGAGATCGAATGATCCCCGGCGCTGGGGTACTACGCCGCGTTTCGCGCCGCAATCACGTTCCCGTCTTTGCGACTCTCGCAGTCGGCGGGCTCGCCGCACTAGCGTTCATCTACAGTAATGCCCTCGACGTACTCGTGCGATTCTCTACTGGGGCCTACTTTCTCGCCTTCTTGTTCCCGGTAGCCGCGTTCCTCTACGTTCGAATTCGGGGCCGCTGGCAACCGCACCCTACAGCTCCGTTCAAGGGCCGAATCGGATATGCGGTTACGGTGATCGCATTCTTCTGGGCGGTGTTCGAAGGAATAAACATTGCTTGGCCCCGCACCGCCTCAACATTAGCTTCGACTTGGGCCGTACCCGCAGGACTCGCGGTGTTTGCCACCGTAGGCGCGGTGTATTTCATGTGGAAGCGACCCGATCAACAGCCGCTCGCATCCGAAAACGAGGAAGCTTCCGAAGCGCTCCACACGCCTTCAATGAGAGACGAACCCGTCGTTTCAGGCTGATAGTGATCCCGCAATGGGACTTGATACTCGAGCGGACCGCCACACTGGCCGGCCCCGCCGAAAAATGAATGCACAACATCGGAGGAGACAGATGTACGACGTCATCGTGATCGGCGGTGGCCTCTCGGGCGGTTTGCCCGCGGCCGCCTACCTGCAGAAAGCAGGGCTTCAAGTTCTATTGCTCGAAGCGAATGCAGAGCTCGGAACCTTCTGCTGCACACACGAGACCTGGCCACAGACCTTGGACAGTCCGCACGTAGGTGTCTCGTTTGCCGGAAATTCCCCGGTAATCGCGGATCTGGAGTTGGAGAAGTACGGGTTCAACTTCAAGGTGAGCCCGGTGGTGCTTGGCACCACCTACCGTGACGGAACCAATGCATTGATCTGTCAGGATCCTGAGCGCACGCGTCAGAATTTCTCCCAGCACTCGGTACGTGACGGCGAGCGAATGTTCGAGATCCAGACCCGAGTGCACGAGACGATGGTCGAATACAACCAGCTCAGCTCGTTCAGCCCCCACCCGGATCCGTCCAAGATCGATCGAATCTACGAGATCTGCGCCTACGCAATGGGGTACAGCGTCGAAGAGATGTCCAACATGACCGGACCCGAGCTGTGCGAGCGCACCTTCGAGTCGGATGCCTGCCGCCAGATCCTGATGACCCCAGTCGCATTCTGGGAGCATGGTGCCCCTTTCGCGCGTGGTCAGGGAGCTTTTGGGACGACCTTTGCGCTGTATTACACCACCGGCGTCGCCATCGGCGGCAACGAGGCGCAGGTCGACGCCCTCACCGCGTGCTTCCTCGAGCACGGCGGCACAATCTGGACCAGCTGCACCGTCGATGAGATCTTCGTAGAGAACGGCCGAACCACCGGTGTTCGGCTCTCCGATCGGTCTCTGTACCCCAACTTGGTCATCGAGTCGCGCAAGGGTGTCATTTCGAACGCTGGCGTTCCCGAGACTCGCCGAATGGTGACTCCGAGCATCCTCGAAGCAGCGGATCCGCTGCTTGCCGGGAGGATGAAGGAATGGAAGATGAGCTTGCGCGGATCGCACGTGACCTCGTGGCTTCTCGACCGCAAACTCGACTGGAAGTCATCGGATTTCGATCCTCTGATCAACGATGCCATTCTCGTCTACCGCGCATTCGACTCGTGGGAAGGCACGAAGCAGTACATGGTAGACATGCTCGGAAACGACACCCGCAAGGCCTCCGGACATCTCCTCGAGTTCACGTACTATGCACCGGTCGATCCGACCGCTATTTCCCCGGACGGCGAAGTGATCCTCCGCGCCGAAGAGTGCTTCCCGTACCCCCTGCACGGGCTTGGCGGTCCGGAAGCGTGGGACGGCCCGATTCGACACGAGTTGCTGGCCAATCGGAACAAGATGATGACCGAGCTCGTTCGTGACTGGAACGACTCCGTCCTCGACCAGTACGACTGGACGCCGCTCGATAACTGGCGGCTGAACCGAGCAGCCAAGTTCGGGCAGGTCGTCGGCGGTGACTTCTCCGAGGACCAGTGGATCCTCGGCCGGATGCCCTACCGGATGCCGATCAAGGGTCTCTACATGTCCAATGGCGTGTGGCCAGTCGGTCTTAGCTGGATGGCCGCCGGATACAACGCAGCTCAGGTCGTTGCCGAAGACGCGGGGGTCCGCGACCAGACTTGGTGGAACTCCAAGCCCTACGAATGGTATTCGCAAAACCTTGACCGTCTGTTGACTCCGCTCGGGATCGACAGCGAGGCGTTCGCGGAAGGAGCGCGGTGATAATGAGCACCAATACGTACGATGTAGCAATCATCGGCGCGGGACCCAATGGTCTGACCGCGGCCGCCTACCTCGCAAAGGCTGGCGCAAGTGTGGTCGTTCTGGAGCACCGCTTTGAACGTGGCGGGACCTTCGCTTCCGATGACTACTCCACTCCGTTCACCTACAACCTGGCCCAGTTCTCCGTCCCGCTCGGGAAGGAATTGCCCCCGTACCAGGATCTCGAGCTCGACAAGCACTCTGTCGGATTCGTCGAACCCGCCGTGGCCTTCTCGGTGCGGACCGGTGACGGTCAGACAACCTCCATCGGTCGCGGCGGCGTCGGCCTCGGTCATCGGGCCGAGGCGCTCTTCGCTGCAGCCGATGTTGCGATTCGCCCGCTTCTGTACTCGGCTCCATCCAGCTACGACAAGGCGCTGACGCAACTCCGAGAACTTAACTCTGAAGCCGCCGAGCTCGCCGAGTTGACACCGGATGGGTTGGTCGACCTCGTCGACGGCGCCGCCGCCGCGATCGCAGTCCGATACGCCGCCGGGCTCGCCGGGTTCACCGCCGGCGATCAGAAGTTCGGGATCATCGGAGCATTCGTGCTGGCACGCCAGTTCAGTCCGACGCTCGTGCGAGGTGGCACCAAGAGCCTGGCGAATGGTATCTACCGAGTTGCCGCCAACGCCGGTGCCCGGTGCTACGTCTCAGCCACCGTCCGCGCTGTGACACGCGAGAGCGATGGCTACATCCTGAAGCTCGCCGATGGCCGTACCTTCTCGACAAAGGCTGTGATCTCAACAGCTGATGTCCGCACCAATGTCGAGTTGCTCTCTCCGGATCTTGTAACCGACGAGCTGCGCGCGACCGCGCAGGGTTGGGAGTACGACGTCACCGGTCCATTCATCGCGCACTACGGAATCAAGGGTGAGCCGCATACAGATCTCGATCCGAGCACCAACGCTGCGATGCACATCATCGGGTTCGACGATGTGGGTGATGTAGCCGAGCACTTCGCGGCTGCCGAACGCGGCGAACTGCCGAAGCGGCACGCCGGGCACGTCTCATTGACCAGCGTCCACGACCCGCTGCAGGCATCTCCGGGTCCGTACGGTCCCCTGCACACGCTCCGCTTCGAAAGCTATGCCCCGCTCCAGCACCCCGAAGGAGCCTGGACTCGCAAGCGAGTGGATCTAAGGAAAGAGATCTGGTCTGTGCTCGAGGACGCACTCCCCACGTTGTCGGAGGCCACGCTGCTCTTCCAGTTCGCTGACAGCCCGGGGGACCTCGCGAAACGGTTCCCGACAGCCCGCAACGGTTCCGTACGCCAAGGTGCACTCATCGCTGAGCAGACTCTCGACCAGCGTCCGGACCAGTCCACCTCTAGCACTCGCACTCCGATCGACGGATTCTACGTCGCTGGAGGCGGCGTCCACCCGGGCGTTCCAGGTTCGCTCGGCGGCGGCTATCTCGTCGCCGATGCCGTTGTCGAGGATCTAGGTCTCACCAAGTGGTGGGGCGAGCCTTCCTTCTCGAGTGACGTTGCGGGCAAGTAGGTGAATCGCTGACTTCGGAACGAGTTGGTCGCGGGTATTCGTCAGCCAGAATGCTCGCGACCGACAATTCGATGCCCTTCCGTGGAGCGGCCCCACTTCTTCCGAGGTGACGGAACCGAGAACTACCGGTGTCATCGGCACGGTATCTGCCTGCCGGGCCGATGACACTGGTAGATCGCGGTTCCATCACCTCGGGAACACGCCTCCGAAGAGCACCTCAGGTCCTGAACTCCTTCGCGCCCCACGACCAGATCCGTTCGTCGGACATTTCCTAACCTCAGTAGAGGAGACAGCCAATATGCCTCAGCCCAAGTCCACTCTCGTCGGTGCCCTGCCCGCCACCAAAGTTCCCCGCTTCGCCGGAAAAGGCACCTTCGCCCGGATCGCCGACATCCACGAAGTCGACGACTACGACATCGCCATCCTCGGCGTGCCGTTCGACGGCGGTACCTCGTACCGGCCCGGCGCGCGATTCGGCCCGATGGCTGTCCGACAGGCCGCCCGGGCGCTGCGTCCCGGGTACCACGTCGAGCTGGGAGTCGCGCCGCTCGAGGAGGTACAAGTGGTCGATGCCGGGGACGTCACCGTGACACCCTATGACATCGGGGAGGCCTGCCGTCAGATCGAGAATCACGCCGCCGACATCCTCGGTGATGGCGACCGGAAGATCGTGTCGATCGGCGGCGACCACACGATCGCTCTGCCGAATCTACGCGCACTACATGCCAAGCACGGACCAGTCGCGCTGGTGCACTTCGACGCCCACCTCGACACCTGGGACACCTACTTCGACCAGCCGGTCACCCACGGAACGATCTTCCGGCGAGCTTTCGAAGAGGGCCTACTCGTCGAGGATCATTCCATCCACGTCGGCATCCGCGGCCCGATTTACGACCAGGTCGACCTCAACGACGATGCGCGTATGGGTTTCCGGATCATCCGCGCAGGCGACCTGGATGTAATAGGGATCGAGGCGGCCGTCGACGTAGTCCGGCGCCGTGTCGGCGACGTTCCGGTGTACGTATCAATCGACATCGACGTTCTCGACCCGGCATTTGCGCCGGGTACCGGGACGCCGGAGTCCGGCGGTCTCACCTCCCGTGAGCTACTGCGGATGCTGCGGCAACTGACCGGGTTGAACATCGTCGGCGCCGACGTCGTCGAAGTTGCGCCCGCCTACGACCACGCCGAGATCACCTGTGTTGCAGCCGCAACCGTCGTCTTCGACCTGGTGTCGCTCATGGTCGCCGGGTCGCAGCGCAATACCGTTGCAGCTGCAGCAGCAGCGATCTCGGCTACGTCGGCATCGTAGTTCACCGACCACGACATTCCTCATGAATGGTGATCGGGGCGTGACACTGGCGGCTGTCACGCCCCGATTACCCACTTACGCATTAGGTTGCCGATCCGTCAGGCGGTCGACTATCACCGAATACCACGTATCGGCTAGCAGCGGAGAATGGAGTCGTGGACCCACGCCCTCATCTGACGAGCAAGCGAACTCGACGCATCGCGAGAGGTTTGAGATGAGTATCCACGGGATTCGTACAGGATGATCGGAAGCCTCAAGCTACGACACCTACGTTCGTTTGTGGTGGTCGCGGAGGAACTCCATTTCGGGCGAGCAGCGCAGCGATTACAGATAGCACAACCATCACTATCACAACAGATTCAGCAGCTCGAAAGCATCGTGGGAGGATCACTCCTTCACCGAACCACGCGATGTGTGCGTCTAACCACGGCCGGGGAGGCACTGCTGGAACGGGCGAACCGTATCGTGCATCAGGTGGACGGAGCCCTCGAAGATGTACGCCTCGTGTCCCGCGGGCGCGCTGGGGTTCTTCAGGTGTCGTACTCGAGCTCCGTAACTCTGCGGAACACTCCCCCGTACCTTCAATCCTTTCAGGACGCGTTCCCACACGTCCGTGTGCAACTGGACGAGCGCTCCACGACTCGCGTGCTCGACGCTCTGAAAGATGGCACAACAGGCGTCGGCTTCGTCCGCGACAGCGATGAAGTTGACGGAATCTGGACGAAGACGATTGCGACAGAACAGGTCGTCGCTGTACTGCCGCGATCGCATCCTCACGCTTCAGCCGAGACGGTTTCCTTGACGTCACTTGGCGGTGATGCTGTCGTTCTCGTTTGCTCTGATGCTCCGCGGCATCAGTGCTACGGCCCTAGCTGCTGGCCTCATCACCGCGCGTCCTTCGAACCACGAATCGTGCATAGAGCGTCGTCGTGGTTGGGGCTTCTACATCTAGTCGGTCTAGGCGCGGGCTTCGGGCTCGCGCCTGCAAGCATCGCGAGTGTTGCCCCCCAAACCGTCCTCTGTGTCCCATTGACCGGCCCTTTGAGCACAACGACAGTTCAGATAGCCCGAAGATATGATGAGCGTCGTTCTTACGTACTGGATTTCATCTCAATAGCGCTTCACACCCACGCGTTGACTCTGTCGCGAAAGTGACAGCGTCGCCTTCAGCAAAAGAGCTGCGCCGCGCGACTCTTTCAACCTCACCCCGCACGAGCGCAGCGTCGACGAGCTGTCAGCCTCTTGCCAGCTCATCGACAGGGGGAACATCCTAGAATGAGATCGTCGTCCCCTGCACCAACTTCGTCGTCGTTGCACTCGAATTCGCGATTGACCAAGGTGCCTTCTCGCCGATCGCACCATGTGACCCTCTAGATGGCCGGGCGTCAACGGGTCTCCACATCAGCTCTGACAGACCGAAGCGAAGCAGCATGTGCGCTTACACGACGGTGATGCTAGGAGCGTGGGTCTGTATTGCCAATCGGGATCGTTGCCAGGGTCCGCCGGAGTCGATTGGGTCGGCGGTGGGTGGGCAGATTGGTTCGGGATGAGCGCAGGTTGCGCGGGTGTCCGTACCGAGCT
>NZ_JAAOQS010000155.1:0-18914 GCF_011603105.1 Rhodococcus sp. A14
GTTGCACATCAGCACCCCCACCCGGTTGCCCCCGGGGCCGGAGTCCGGTGTGGTGTCGGTGTCGGTGGGGCGCAGCGAGACCGGGACCATCGCGATCAGCGGCTGGTCGGGGAGGGCGCCGCGGGCGGACAGGTAGGCGCGCAGGGTTCCGGAGCACAGGGTCAGGACGATGTCGTTGACGGTGGCCTGGGCGTGCTTGGCCAGCAGCCGGATCCGCTCGAGTGGCAAGGTGCGGGCGGCGACGTGGCGGGCGCCGCCGATCGGCACGTTCAGCAGGGTGTGTGGGGCGGTCAGTGACATCGCCCCGCCGCGGCCGTGGGCGGCGCGGTCCAGGGTGCCGATCGCCGCGGGGACCAGTCCGGCGACCTCGCCGGCCACGGTGCGGCCGGCGCGGAGCGCCGTTCCGGTCAGACCGGCCGCCGTCGACACTCCACCGGGCGTGGCCGAGGGCTGCCTCCCCTGGTGCGAATGGACCGGGGCGAGTTGGGGTATCGGTTGCCAGGGGGCGGGCATGTGCCGGCGGTGCGGGTCCTCGCTCAGCGTCTCCTGCAGCAGCCGCATCGCCGACGTGCCGTCGGCGAGGGCGTGGTGGATCTTGGTGTAGACGGCGCAGCGGCCACCGGTGAGGCCCTCGATGAGGTGTATTTCCCACAGCGGGCGGCTGCGGTCGAGCAGGGTGGCGTGCAGCCGGGAGACGAGGGTCATCAGCTGGTCCATTCCGCCCGGGGTGGGCAGGGCGTCGCGGCGTACGTGATGTTCCAGATCCACGTGCTGCTCCGGCAGGGTGTCCCAACCCCATTGGCAGAGTGAGGTGAGTGAGCGGCGGGCCCGTCTGCGCAGCAGCGGTGCCACCCGGTGGTCGGTGAGGGCGGTCTCGAACAGCGTCCGCATGTCCGCCGCGGATGCCCCCGCGGGTGGGGTGAACAGGGCCAGGCCGCCGACGTGCATCGGATGGCCGAGGGATTCTCCCAGCAGGAACAGTGAATCGGTCGGCGCCATGGGCAGCAGCACTGCACATCCCCTTCTCTTTCCGGGGGAGAGGCCGGCGGAGCGCGCCGGTCCCGCTCCTTTAGGGCCTGGTGTTTTAGGAAAGGTAATGACGTTCTTTAAGTCACGTTGAGGTGTGGTTTACATAACAAACCGATATCTGTCGGTGGAGTTGTATCGCATTCCGACGCCCGCGGCTACTGGACGCCTGTCTACCGCTCTTGTGGTCGCCTGCGGGGATGGGTCGGCGGACACATTCCCGGGGAAACGCTCGCGGTATGCCCCCGCATCCCTCACAATGGCCACCGAAAAGGCCCGAGTCGCAACACATGTCGAATCCATTCTCGCTGCAGGGAAGTTCGAGACATAGGTGACCCAATGCCCGTTTCGTTACACGTGTTGTTGCAGCATGTGCAGGACCGCACGACCGATCTGCGCCGATGGTTGGATACCGGTGGCAACGGTGCGGCCCTGAACGCGTATCTGCGCGACGAACCTGTCGACGACCGGTGGCTGGTCACCTATCAGCGGCTCCGCCGCGACCTGCTGCGGGCCGTCAGTCACGCGTGCCGCCCCCGCCCCGGCTCGGCGTGAGCGGCCGACGTCGACGGTGAGGCGCCGGCCCGGCGGCCGATGAACCAGGATCAGCGCCGTGCGCTGGAGCGGGTGCGCGACACCTGCGCCGTGCTGCACAGTTTCATGAACACCGACCCGGGTGATCCGCCCCGGGAACGGGTCCGATCCGCGACGTTCCGGCAACTCACCGCCGACCTCCTCGACGCCGTCACCGCGGCGGAGACGGCCGGTGTCCCCGAACACCGCATCTTCGACAGCATGTGAGATACCCGGACAGACCCCTGGTCCGTGCTCGCCGCGGCGGCGGTATTCCCGCCGCCCTCATCGGCCCCGATGCGGTGTCCCTGTCCCCATCCGTCGCGGGTGAACCCTGCTTTCGCGGTGGCACGTGGCATCCCATTCGCAGTCGCCGGAACATGTTTGCGCCCCGCACCGCTGATCGGGTCCGGTTATGCCGAATCCTCCTCAGAACGCCATGCGTGCGCGCCACCGCGCCTCGCGTCATGCTCCGCGGCGACCGGTTCGAGCTCGCGGAGCCGAGCGCCGGTGTGGGACAACGTCAAAACTCACACCACCGCAGGGTGATGCGGGTACCAGTGGACATCCCTGTACCTCCAACGCCCGGCACACCAGTGGCACACAGTATGAGATCTACGTAGACGGTGCCTGGGCAACATGGCCCGCGGCGTCGACGGTGCCGATGTCGACCGAGCGAAAGCTTCTGCCCATGAACCTGCGGATCGATCCTGCGGTCGACCGGAGTCCGACGTTTCGGGCCGCCGGTGTCGCACCGGGAGCGCCAGTTCACGCCAGGCAGAACGCAACAAAGACTCCCCATGTCGTGAACGACTGCGATGGGTTGTGTGCTGTGCCTCGGTGAGCGGCAGCCGGCACACCGGGGCGCCCCGAGTTGGCTACGGACGAGAGTCGCGTGACTGCACGCCGTCCGGTACCCGTCATTGCCATTTCGGGGCGCCGCGAGAGGTCGATCCGTCGGGGTGGTCTCTGCGGTCCTGCTCACGCTGCGTTCCCGCGCGCGATGCGGGATGCTGGGCAGGGGCGGGCGGTGTTGCTCGCCGCCAACACCTCGAGGTGGTGCCGGTGGTGCCGCGGGCATCGGGGTGTCGGCCGACGGGGTGCATCGTTCTGGCGCAGGCAGTGGCCACGACTCTCTTGTCGGAGATGGAGCGAAAGCGATGAACGAGACCAAACCCGTTCGGTCACGCGGTGCCGTTGTGTTCGGGCGCACCCAGGCCAAGGGCGGACACGAACCGTTCCTGGTGGGGGTCGACTGGCGCAACCCGCCGGACAGGAGCGAGGTGGTGCACGTCGGCACCGACGGTCGCAGACCCACGTCTTCGCCACCACCGCCGGTGGCGAACGGTAACGGACATAGCAACGGCGACGGAAATAGCAAGGGCTGGTTACGGAAAGCGCAAGGGCTATAGAACGAGCAGAGATGGGCGGGCGCCTCACACCTCGCGCGTTGCCCGTACCCGATCCGCCACCGAGGTGCGGTGAGGACCAGCCGGGCAGCGACTTCGGAACACCTGCGCCATCCTCGGACCCCCCACGGGACGAGGACGGAACCGAATCGTGCGCACCCGTCCCACAAGCCTGAACCAGCGGAGAGGCCTCCCGATATGACCACCACTCCCACCTCCCGCGTCCGATGCGACGTCGCCGTCGTCGGGGAATCCCTCATCGACATCGTGGTCGCCGCCGACGGCACCCGCCGTGAATGTGTCGGTGGTGGCCCCGCCACCCTCGCGCGGGGCCTCGGCCGGCTCGGCATGGCCACCACGCTGCTGACCACGTTCGGCGCCGACCCGCACGGCCGGGCCATCGACCAGGAACTCAGCCGCTGCGGCGTCCGGGTGATTCAGGCCGGCCGCCCCGCCGCCCGCACCTCGACGACCATCACCCACCTCGACCGACCCGGCGCCGACGCCGTCGACCTCCGATGGGACCTCGCCCACACCGACGTCCCGGCGTGTGCTCACCTGCACGTCGGCTCGCTCGCCGTCGTGCGGGCGCCCGGCGCCGAGGACGTGGCACGACTCGTCTCATGCCAGGATCCGGACACGACCATCAGCTACGACGTCACGGTCAGGCCCTCCGTGATGGGCCCCCGGGACACCGCGATCGCCCGCATCGACGAGATGATCTCCCGCAGCGACATCGTCAAGCTGAGCGATGCGGACCTGGCGTGGCTGCGGCCGGGCGAGCGCCGCGGTGATGGCATCCGGTGTTTGATGTCGCGGGGTCCGGCGATCCTGGTCGTCACCCACGGCGCTGCCGGAGCCATGGGCTACACCAGGAGCGGGTCCGTGCGCGTCCGCGGGCACCGGGTGGACGTTGCGGACGCCGCCGAGTGGGGGGACACCTTCATGGCCGGGTTGCTGCACGCCCTGACCGGCCGCGACCTGCTGGCCCGCGGGACCGATCGGCGGCGTCTGCGGACGATCGGCCTCGACGACCTTCGAGGCATCCTGCGCGACGCGAACCTCGGTGCGGCGCGGGCCATCACCCCGGCCTGCGTACCGCCGGCCCATATCGACGCTCTCGCCGCAGCCGGCTGACACGCATCGACGGGGTGACCGTCGCGATGCCGAGCAGCACGCCGACGGCCGCAGGTGCGCAGCGATCGGCGGATCGGGGCGCGACGATCGCCGGTAGGTCACCGTCGGCGAACCGGGTCCGGTCGCCGTCGTCAGGAGCGTCCTGGCGCCGGCCCGGACATTCCGGGATGGAGGCGGCCACCACCGACCGGTGATGACCCCGGTCGGGCCGGGAACTGGCACGCCGGCCGCACGGTCCTGCGGGTTATGCGAGTCCGTCGGATGGTCCCGGCAGCAGATCCGGCGGGCGGACCCGGTGGCGGACGGGCGTCGGAGCCGGATCACCTGCTGCGGACACCGAGCATGTCCATCCGAATAGCATCCATCGCGGTGACGGTGCCCGGCATCGCCGTCCGCGGGCCGAGAACGCTGTGGAGTCGGCGGTGATTGAACCAATCGATGTACTCGGCGACCGCGAATTCGAGATCGTCGATCGACTTCCACGGACCCTTGTTCCGGATTAGTTCGGCCTTGAACAGCGAGTTGAATGCCTCCGCCATCGCGTTGTCGAACGATTGACCGGCTAATCGCGTCCCAGTTGGTGCCGATCGAGGTCAGAATGGTTCATCGTCGGGGCGATGGATTGCGGCGAAGGCGGCGCAGTTGTTCTTCGTGTTTGGTGACGGTGGCGGCGAGCGCCTCGACCACGGTGCGAAGGTGCGCGACCTCGGTGGCGAGACCGGTCAGGGTGCGGGCGTCGGTTTGTCGGGTGCGGTGTTCATCGACGACGGCGCGCAGTTGCTTGTCCCGGTAGAGCGTCGCCCGGCCGATCTGGGCCTGTTCGGCGACGGCGGTGAAGGTGATCGGCTGTCCCGTGGTGGCGAGTTCGGCGCAGATCCGTTCGACCCTGACCAGGGCGTTCTCGCTCATGCGGTCTCCGATTGCGCGATGAGCGCGTCGAGTCGGGAGACGAGGGTGCGGTGCCGCTTCGCCTCGTCGATCCATCCGCGATTTTCCGCATCTTCGGCGAGATCGTGAGCGTCCACGCGTTGTGCAGCGAGTACTCCGAGGTGGGTGGAGTCGGTGTGGAAGCTCGGGCAGTGCTCGCAGATGTTTGCGTAAGGGCAAGAGCCTTGCGCGGGTGCCCGCAGGCAGTAGCCGCCGGCCAGGCGCGATTTGATCGCCGGTGCGTCCTTCCATCCGCCGTCGGTGATGTCGGTGATCGGGAGCTGGGTTCGGCCGGTGGGCATCGGCCCGATGTGGCTTTTCGCCAGGTTCAGGGCGCGTTCGTATTCGGTGCGCACGGTGCTGTCGAAGAGGTGCGCGTAACGCAGACTCATTTGGCTCGAGACGTGTCCGAGAAGTGCCATCAGTGCTTGCAGGGATACCCCGGCGTTAATGAGTGCGGTGGCGTAGGTGTGTCGGAGTTGGTGCGGGGTGACGTGCCCAAGGCCTGCCGTCTCGGCGGCTCGGTTCAGTTCACTGCGAACTGCATTCTGGGAGAGTCGCTTTCCGTGGTGGGTGAATAGGAAATCGGCGGGTGCGCCGGTGCGGGGGTGGCGCATGGGTCGGCCGGGTGAGCGGGTGGCGGTGATGCGATCGACGAGGGTGAGGACTTCCTCGTCTAGGGGAATCATGCGTTCGGAGTCGAGTTTGCCGAGGGGGACCTTCAGCCAGGATCCCTGGCCGGGTATTTCGTGGATGCAGTCGAGTTCGAGGTCGAGGAGTTCACCGATCCGCAGCCCGCATGCCCGCTGCACCAACAGTGCATCGGCTGCGAGTCGGTAGGGCGAGTCCGACAGTGCCGCCGTGAGTTTGCGGTCCGCATCGACGGGTAGGTATCGAGGGAGGAAGCGTTGCGCCCGTGGGAGGTCGGTGCGGAAGATCAGTCGCCGCGCGGGTGCGTCATCCCAGCCCCATTCAGTGATATCGGCGAGAAAATTGCCGACCGCATGCACGCGCCTGATTCGGTCCGGAGGTGTGTCTTCGTGTTACGTCACGACGCCACGACGTCGCGGCCTGGCAGCAGCTGCACGCTCGGAGCGGAGGACGATCCGTGCGATGCTCGACCACCGTGCCGAAACCGGCTCGGTGGTCGAGCGTGCAGCCCAACGCTTCGGTCTGCCGGGGTGGTCAGATCGGAGACACTCTTGTCGGGACCCTGGGGTCGATGGTGCCGGACCGGTACACCGCAGCCTCCGCTTCTGCCGCACGCAGGAAGCTGGGCGTGTTCGACGCACAGGCGAGACAGATCGCCTGGTGGTCTGCCGACGGATCCCGATCCATCTCGTAGGCGATGTACGAGTCACCGCAGCGATGACACTGAACGCGCGCCTCCCAGGCGTCGGCGACCTCGTCGCGCGGATCGAACGGGCGGTCGAGCGTGAACCAGGAAGGCTTCGAGAATCGGAGGGCGATCCCGTACAGGGCTGCCGCGAGCACGCAGCTCGCGGGCGGTGCCCAGACGGCGCCTGTTGTTCCCCCGAATGCGACCATGGCGATGCCCGTCAGAGATGAAGCACCCCAGGCGAACACCCCCGCGGGATTCACCGAAGGGACGCGTCCCGGCCGGAACTCCGCCGCCGCGGCGTCCGGTCCCTTAGTTCGCGACGAGACAAGAATGTGCGTGAGGGCGATCGCCACCCAGCTCACGATGATCACACCCTGGTAGCTCAGCGCCTGCAGGATCCACGTCAGGACGTTCGTCAACATCATCATGTAGACGATCACGGCAACGATCGCCAGCCAGAACACCCGAGGGAGGGTGAGTTTGAAGGCCCGCGCGAAGAAGTTCTGCAGGTTCGTCGAGGCGAGGTAGAAGTTCCCCGTGTTGACCCGCGTCTGGCTGACGACGACCCACAACAGTCCCCAGAACCCCATCATCGCGACGATCCCGAGAATCGCCGACTCCTCGCTCAGCGCTCCCTCGATGGCGATTGTGTGCGCCAGGAACATCCCCACTACCGCATTCACGAGAAGTGTCATCACGTAGAAGGGCGTTCCGAAGGTTACGCGCCCGTTGAACGTCGCGTCCTCGGGGCGACCGAACCGGGCGAAGTCCCACGCCATCATGGTGACGACCCAAACACCCATGTACACGGTGTACGCGAACCACCAGCCTGGCACACCGAGATCGGCTGCGCCGTCGGGTTCGTAGGTGAGCCAGTCGTTGCTGTACCCGTAGCGGACGATGGTCCAGACGACCGAGCCGACGAGGCCGACGAGGTAGAGCGGAAGGAGCACCCCGTTGATCTTGTCCAGCCATGTGGTCACGCCGCGCATCGCCAGGGGTGCCTGGTACACGACGACGATCAGACAGCACAGTGCAATCGGGAGGGCGGGAATGTAGGCGTGCAGGGCGCTGGCGACGATGGCGCCTTCTGCGACGACGTAGTAAGTGATGGTGACTCCGAAGAGGGCGGCCGCGAATGCTGAGCCGGCTCGTCCGAACAGGGCGCGGGAGAAGAGGGACACGCTTGTTCCCGTTTTGGCGGCGTACCTGGCGGCCACTGAGTTGATCGCACCGTAGCTCACGGCCGACAGTGCGATGCCGATCAGGGTGTCGACCGTACCCACGGCAAGCGTGACCGTACTTCCCACTACGACCCAGAACATCGCGCTCATAAGTCCGAGCCACGCCATCGAGACCGACAGGCGCCCGCTGCGCCACGACAAGGGAACGATGTGCAGTGAATAGTCCTCGGCAGCAGCGTGTTCGAGGACCTTTGGATCGTCATGTGATGACACGACGAGTGCGGGGATTTTGTTCGCACTCAACTCCGGCGATAGTGGCATGGTTCTTCCTTTCGATGACGGTTTCTGGCGCCGTTGCCATCTGGATCCTGAAATTGGAGGTGCGCCTTGCCCGGGTGCCCCCCGACCTCGATGAGGCACCCGCGCAGGTAGGAGCGGACGTGGCTCAGACTGCCGCGGTCTCGGAGATCGAGAGCGTCCCCTTGATGTAGTCGACGCCGGGATCATCGGTCCAGTGGACGATCGTGCGTCGCTTCAGCATCGCGCGGAACTGGTCGGTGGTGTTGGGCAGCACTTCGCCGCTGCCCCAGTCCAGGATCACTCCGTACTGGCGAACGCAGTCCATCTCGTTGATCAGACCGGACCGGTACTCCGCCGATACCTCCTGTGGATCACGCTCCATCCAGGCATGCCGGTTGTTCCGGATGTACTCGCGGGCCTTGTCGGTGGCGTCGGCGTCCACCTCGTAGTCGAAGACCTCCGGGTCGATCTCCTTGATTACGACTCCGTAGTCCTTTTCGGCGCGTTCGATCGTGACGTAGCCGTCGATGACGTCTTCGAGCACGGCGTCGACGGCACGCTGCAGCGGATCGCCCAGGCCGCCGCCGCCGGCGGAAGGGCGGGTGAACTCGTCTCCGGACTTGATCGGTACTGCCGCGAAGATCGAGCCCAGGTACTGCTCGTTGTCGGTTCCCTTGTTGAGCCAGACACCGTGTGGAATCGAGGGCAATCCGCCCCATAGCCCCCAGGTGACCGAGCGCTCCCGGTCACAGCAGTAGGACATCACGGTGTTGCTGCTGGCCCATAGTCGGCCGCCCTTCTCGGCACCGAGTCCGCCGCGGTACTTTCCCGGGCCTCCGGAATCGGGCACTAGATCATGGCACGAGGTGAGCACCGGGGCCAGGCGCTCCTGGCCCTCGAAAGGTTGGGTGCCGTACTGGACACCGAACACGGCGGCCGATGCGTTGTAGCCGTCGGCACCGTTTCGGGCGCCCCAGCCTCCCATCATCCAGTCGTACCACATGAAGTTGGGGTTGCCGTTTTCGCGCCCGTCGCGCCCACCCACCAGTAGGTACTCGAGGTTGAAGGTGCAGGCCATGGCGCGTTCGGGCTGGATGTCGGACCAGATCTCGAACACCGAGCTCATGATCTTCTCGAACGGCCCGGAGCAGAATCCGGCACACGGCGATGGCCAGTCCGCGTTGACCACCGAACCGAGCGGGCCGAGATCCGCTGTTACGACACGGTAGAAGCCCGAATTGAGGGGGATGTCCGGGAACTGCATCTTGGTGCCGGCGACGATTCCGGCGAACGAACCACCGAACCCGGCGTTGAGCATCGAGGAGATGGACGCATGTGACTCGCTGAGGTCGTAGTGGACGGAGTCGCCTTTGATGGTCATCTTCATGGTGACCGGGATCAGGCCCTCGCCCAGTGCGGGATCCTGGTCGATGTAGTCCTCGGTGTACCACACGCCGTCGGGCAGGGCGGCGATCTTGGCGCGGGTGAGATCTTCGACGTAATCCTGGACCTCGGCCATGGCCGTCTTGATCGTGTCGACACCGTATTTGTCGCATAGACGCTGTATTTCGCGTTCGGCGACGCGAGTGGCCTCGGCCTGCGCCTGCATGTCGCCGATGATGTCGCGAGGGTTCCGGGTGTTCTTTGCTATGAGGTATGCGACGTCCTCGAGGAACTGATCTTTGCTCCAAAGCCGGGTCGGCGGAATTCGCAGGCCCTCGCCCATGTGGTCGAGTGCCTTGACGTTGAACGAGCCCGGGGTCGCGCCGCCGACGTCCGCCCAATGGCCGTTGGCCTGCGCGTAGCCGAGCAGTTCGCCGTCGTAGTAGATCGGCCGGATGATGCGTGTGTCGTTGAAGTGGCTTCCTCCTTCGTACACGTCGTTGATGACGAAGACGTCCCCCGGATGGATGTCGCCCTCGAATTGGCGGATCACGGCCTTTGCGGTGTAGTGGAGGGTGCCGACGTGCGCTGCGATGTCACCCGTGCCCTGCATGACGGTGTTGCCCTCGGGGTCGCAGATCGCCGAGGAAAAGTCACGCGAGTAGATGACGAACGAATAGCAGGTCCGCAGGATCTGTTCTGCCATCTGATCGACGGTGTTGATGAAGGCGTTCTTGAGAACTTCGAATGTCACCGGGTCCAGTGATGTAGCCATGATTTCAATACCTCTTTCGAATTCGATTGCAGCCGAAAGTTATTTACGCGGAGTGCTCAAGGATGAGATTGCCCCACTCGTCGACCCGGGCGGTTGTCCGAGGCGGAACGACGGTGGTCGAATCCAGCTGGTCCACGATGCAGGGACCTGACAGGATCGCCCCCGAGGGAAGGTCGGCGCGGTCGAACACCGGAGTGTCGAGGCGAGCCACCTCGTCCGGGAACAGGACATGCCGTACCTCTGTCGGAACCGGCACGAAGTCCGCGGGGTCGATCAGTTTCGCAGGCTTGACCTCGGTCCTCGGAGTGAGACCTATGGCGCGGACCAGGATTCGATAGATCTCCACGCCCGCGTCGTCGGCGGCAAAGTTGTGCTCCCTGAGATGGGTGGCGTGGAACGTGGCAACAACGTCGTCGAGGTTCGCAAGCGGCACGGTCACGGGCACGGCGATGGCACGCCACTGACCGAGGTACCGCATGTCGAGGTAGTACTCGAAGATCATGTCCGCTTCGTCGACGTGCTCCGCAGCCAGGCGTTCGCGTCCCTGCGCCTCGAGCTCCCGGAACGACTCTGCGAGGTGGCCGAGGTCGGCCTCGGCCGCATCAGCAAGATACATCTTGGTGAGGTCGTGCTGGATGTCGACGAGCATGCAGCCCATCGCCGAGGTCACTCCCGGGTGCGGCGGGATGATCACCGCGGGGATGCCCAGGTCCTTGGCCAGGTAGGCGGCATGCAACGGCCCGGCCCCACCGAATCCGACGAGGGCGAAGTCGCGCGGATCGTGACCCTTGCGGATCGAGATCAGTCGAATGGCGTCCGCCATGTTCGCATTGGCCACCTTGATGATCGACTGCGCAGCCGTTTCCACGTCCAGGCCGAGTGGTCGGGCGACCTTCTCGACTGCAGTGCGCGCGAGCGACTCATCGAGCTCCTTGACTCCGCCGGCCAGCTTCTTGCCGACGGTCCCCAGGATCAAGTTGGCGTCGGTGTTGGTCACCAACTCGCCCCCGCCGCCGTAGCACGCGGGCCCGGGCTCCGATCCAGCCGACTGCGGTCCGTTGCGAAGTGAGCCGGCGTCGTCCAGCCATGCGATCGAGCCGCCACCGGCGCCGATGGTGAGGACCTCGATGCTCGGGAAGCAGATCGGGTAGCCGAACTCGACACTCCACATGTTCGTCGTCCCCAGCACCCCGTTGTCCGTGAGGGACACGTCGGTGGAGGTGCCACCCATGTCGAATCCGATCGAGTTCTCGTATCCGCACATTCGCGCGATGTGACGACTGGCGATCGCGCCCGCGGCGATTCCTGAGGCTGCTAGGCGCGCACCGTACTTCTCCGCCATAGTGGGGGTCATCATGCCGCCGCCGGAGTGTAGAAGCAGGACGTCGTTGGCGTATCCGTTCTCTGCGAGCCGTCCCTCCAGGGTGCGAGCGTATGGCCCGATGATCGGTACCAGTGCAGCATTGGCGACGGTGGTCGAAAACCGTTCGTACTCGAAGATTTCCGGAAGGACGTCGCTCGACGTCGTGATCGCGACACCCGGCAGTTCCTCTGCCAGGATGTCCGCCATCTGGTTCTCGTGCTCGGGGTTGGTGAACGAATTGACAAAGCATACGGCTACGGTCTCGACCGCACGACGCTTGAGGATCCGCGCGACGTCACGCGCCTGATCTTCGTCCAGCGGCTTGAGAACCGTGCCGTCGTAGCCGATGCGCTCGCGGACCGTCAGGCGGTGCCGGCGAGGCACGAAGGGCTCGGCGACTTCCTGATAGGGATCCCAGGTTTCGCGGTCTCCTCGGCGAATTTCGATGACGTCGCGAAATCCTTCGGTCGTGACGAGCGCGATCCGGGGGAACTTGCGGGTGATGAGGGCGTTTGTTGCGATCGTCGTTCCGTGCGAGAAGAACTCGACATCCTCCCAGCTCACACCCGCCTGCTTCATCCCGGCCAGCACGCCCTCGATCGGGTCGGCCTGGGTCGGGTACTTCGCGGTGATGATCTGCCCGTCCTCACGCTGCACGAACACGTCGGTGAAGGTTCCTCCGATGTCGACCGCGGTGCGGATCTTCTCCGGCCTACTGATGGCTTCGGTCATGTTGCCCTCCTCGGGATGTGTCGCTGACCTCCGTCACCCAACGCTTCGCCGCAGGAACCGGCAATTGGCCCATCAACCAATCGGACGCCCGCCGGTACTGGAGATTGCCACAGGTCGACTGCCTCGAAAGCGCTTCTACCTCCAGAAACGAGTGGACGAGTCGAGTAACATCCAGGTATCCGACATCCCGGCGAAACCGATGGTCATCGGATTGCAACACGCTCCGCTCGGGGTGCGGAGCACCTCTTGTCTCGCCGTGTGGCGCATCCGGAGTACCCGTAGAGTGGCATTCGACCGCCACCGAGGTGGCCCCTCCCGCGAGAGGAGCGAACGAGTGAAGATCGGCATGCTGTACTCACTCAGCGGCGCGCAGGAAGAAATGGAGAAGTCCATACTCGACGGTGCCGTGGTCGCGGTTCACGAGATCAACGCGAGCGGTGGAGTACTCGGCGAGGAACTGTCATTCGCGGTGTTCGACGATCGCTCGGAAGTCGCATCGACGGCCCGCGGGATCGACCGTCTGTGCCGTGACGAGTCCGTCGACGTCATCGTCGGCGGGTATACCTCAGCCAGCAGGGTTTCGATGCGGCCGGCCATCCACGCCAATCGATCACTACTGATGTATCCGACGTACTTCGAGGGTGAGGAGACCGATTCGCGCGTATTCTATTGCGGCGCAGCACCCAACCAGTACCTCGCTGATTATCTCGGCTGGATTGCGAGCACTCTCGGGCGTCGCGTCTACATCGTCGGGTCTGATTACATTTACCCGAGAGTCCTCGGCGAGGCGATACGCCGACTCGGAGCGCATTGGGACGTCGAGACCGTCGGGGACTGGTACGCACCGCTCGGCGAAACCTCCTTCGCGGCGGTCCTCGACGACATCGGGCGTAAACGTCCGTCGGTGATTATCTGCAACCTGGTCGGGCGCGACTCGACGACGGCGTTTTACACCCAGTTTCACCGTGCCGGCTTCACGTCGGATTCACTTCCCATCGCGGCGACGGCCACGACCGCGATCGATCTGGGTCACATACCGCCGGAAGTCAGCGACGGCCATTTCATGGTCGCCACCTACTTCTCCAGGATCGAGTCGGACGTCAACGCGTCGTACCGGCAATCCCTGATCGACATCTGCGGACAACGCCGCACACACGCGGCGCAGGTCGGCGCGTACAACGCCGTGCACGCACTGCGTCTCGCCGCTGAGCAGTCCCGATCACTGGATCCGGTCGATCTCTCCGAGGCACTGCTTTGTGTTCGATTCGACGGCAGCCCCGAGGGTTTGCCCTTCTACTTCCGAAGCGATCACTACAGCGCGCATCCGTCCTACGTCGGGCGGGCGGCCGACGGCGACTACGACGTCATCGAGGAGTTCCCACCCAGGCTTCCCGAACCCTGGTGGTCGGGGAGCATTCCGCTATCCGCGTCGAGCTGATTCCCTCAGGGTGAGAGCGAGATAGTAGTCCGCACGATCGGCGGTGGCGTGGATCCCGCGCCCGGTCAAGCGCTCGATGCGGGTGAGTCGGTATCGGAGGGTGTTGATGTGGATGCCCAGCTCGGCGGCCGTCGCACCCCAGTGTCCGTCCAACGCGAGGAAGGTGCGCAGCGTCGCGAGATAGGCGGAGCCCTTCTGTTCGTCGTAGTCGACGACCGGTTTCAGCAGTGCCTGGTAGAGGACGCTCGCCAGCCTCGGCTCGGTCGCGAGCAGTGTCGCCGCCAGGGGTGCCGGAAGCGGAACTGAATGTCCCTCGGAGCGCGACGAGCGGGCGTGACGATCTGCCAGTTGCCGAGCGCTGATCAATCCTCGCACCAGGTCGTCGCTGCTTCGGAGGACGCAGGAGCTCGTACCGATGGATGGCGTGTAGCCGTGCCGTTGGGCGAACAGTCTCGCTAGGACGTCGAGGTGATGATCGAATCCAGTGCCGTCGGCGGCACCGCCGGAGGCACCCCCACCGTCGATCGTGATCAGGGTGTACGCGCCGTCCTCGTAGGCACCGCACACGCACATACCACCGCTGCGCAGCCCGAGATCTTGCAGCGCGGCAACAACTTGCTCAATCGGTGTGGCCGCGCTCTCCGGCACGACGACCGAGACCGCTCGGATTCGGGTCCCCGGTTCCAGCCCCAGGGATCGCGCCCACGGATCGAGTGCCGCGGAGGCGACATTCGCTCCGATCAGCTCCCGGATCAACGCACTCTCGGACTGGTGCCGCGCTGTCCTTGTCACCTCGATTGCGTGAGCCTGGGCGTCGATCTGTTCGGCAAGCCGGCTCACCCGTCTCAGATCCCACGAAATGCGATTCGGATTCGTCAGAACGAGAGCGTGGCCGGATCTAGGAAGTGTCGCGTGGATGGCGGCGGCAGTGTTCGAGATTCGCTTCAATGGAACCGGCTTGCGCGCCAGGATTTTCGTCAGAAGGTCGATGTCGGGTGGGTTGGATCCGGAGAGGACGCACCCCTGCATCACCAGCGAGCCTCTGACACCACTCCTTCCGACGAACCCGTCGATGAGGTCACTAATCGCTTCGGGGCCGGATTCGCGCTTCTGCTTCGGGGAACCATCCGGTTGTGGCAGGAGTGCGGCACCGAGCTGATCGAATGGCATGGTCTTCGGCAGCAGGAAGACCGGGATGGATTGGCGGACGCACTCGGTCAGGAATTCCGGCGGAAGGCTGCAGTCGTCATTATCGATGACTACCGCAATCCCTCCCTCCGATCGTAAGGCGGAGGGAAGCGATTCGGGTCTCGGCAGCGAGGACCAGACCGTTGACGGGAGGTAGACCAGGCTGCCCTCAGGGGGATCGATCGGCGAAGCGGGGTCGATCTCGTAGAGAGCATTCACCGGATCATGCCGTGTTTTCTCCACGGCGCCGGGCGTGAGGGATCGCAGGCCCGCATGATCGACAAGATTGCCTACTGTGGCCAACGCGCCTCCTTCCGGACTCGGGTCGTGCGCCGATTATCGCGCCATACAGGGGTTTTCTCGACCGGTGGAGGGCACACGTGTGGTCGAGGCCGACTTTGTCCTTCGACACCGGTCAGCCACCAGCGGCGATAGCAACCGCGATACTGCCGGTCACCGCAGTGGGAGTGGGGTTCACCGTTCGATCCGCCGGGAACAGCGCTCGCACCAGGTAGGTGGGCGCACCGCGGCCCGACTGGACCCGATTCCGGACGCAGCGTCGGTGACGACAGATTTCCCCTGGGGCTGCTGATGTGCAGGACATGTTTTCCTGTCGAATAGAGGGTGTACCCCGGGATCACCGGATCCGGGACTATCCGAGCATCGGTGGATCCAGTTCTGGTTCGACTCTTTCGGAAAGGATGCTGCAGACGAGGCGGGTGTCTGTGGGCGCCGGCGGTGGTACATAAACGGGCGTCGTCACCACCGCTGTTAGTCGCGATGACGACGTGCATCACCTTCGCAGCGGGCTACGAGTCGACCAGCGTGCACACTGGCAACCTCGAGAGAACGTCGATCCAATCGACCCGGCTACAACAACTTCACCAGGCATATGCGCCGCCTGTGACGACGCCGGCCTACCTACCACGAACTGCAACACGCAGGCGTGGGGCCGTCACGGGCGGTGGACCAGAACCAATTCCCGCCCACCGTTGTCACTGCCGGCAGGGTGGTCCTGGCGCAGATGGCGTGAAGTCTCAGGCCCGAAGTCCGACTGGATCGCAGTTTGTCAGCGGTCGAGATGGTCCGCAGCCCGTGCCGTCTGGAGGATGTGTTCGTGCGCGGCCCGTCGGGCGTCCTCTGAGTTTTCGCGTTCGATCGCATTGAGAATCGCACGGTGTTCACGGACGATGTCCGCATAGCGATGCGGCAGGCTGAGTGCTTCAAATTCCAGTAACCACATGGCGCCGCGGAGGTTCTATCCGACCCGTCCCGCGCTATCAGTCGAACGTCATACACCGACGAAGGCCGAGAAGCTCCCGCTGAGGGCCGGGCCGGGGACTCAGCCGGGTGGTGGGTCCGGGAAGGCCCCTGTCTCGGCGTCGAGCAGCGCGTGGAGCCAGACCAGCGCCTCGGCCAGCGTGGTGGCCCGCACCGCCGGGGCCGGTTCGCGTTCGGCGGACGCGAGTTGCGCCTGGACGACGTCCCTGTCGCCGGCGAGGAGCGCCAGCACCGACCTCCCCACCCGACCCTGCTGCGGAGGAAATTCACCCGCACCGACGGCGCGGCCGGTGGTGGTGCGCACCTCGAGCACGAACGCCTCGCTGTCCTCCGCGGGACCGAGGCGGGCGACGACCACGTCCGCGAGCGCGGTGATCAGCCAGGTCAGGACCCTGCGATAGAGGGGTGGCCGCAATCGCTCGCTCACTGCCGGCTGCACCAGCGCGGACAGCTCCACGACAACGCCGTGAGGTGCCGATCGGCCACCAGGGTAAGCAGGTGCCCGGCCAACCTGGCCACCGGATCTGCCCGGCCACTGACGCCCGAACCCATACTCGTCGGGTACCCACCTGTTCCGTGGACACGCCCCGGACCGCACCGCGGAGTTGATCGCGCATTCCGACGCGGTCCAGCATCCGCCAAGCTCCTCGCGAGCGGAACCCTGAAGACCTACAAGGACTTCCCGCACGGAATGCCCACCACACGAAGGCGACGCAGGTAGGGCGTGGGTTGCGAACGCACTGGTCCGCGCCATAGCCCTAGACCGATCCGCTTGCAGAACCGGCTTCTGCAAAGCTTGTCGCCTCAAAGAGCTGACGTGTCGCGGTAGCTCCCGCTGGGCCTGGGCAGTTCGGTGGCCGATGGACCCGCAGCTCCGATGATGAAGACTGGCCTCACGCCGCCGCCCGGTGCTCCAGGCTTCCGTGGACGAAAGTCGGGTGGGTGCCCGGCGCGAAGGGGCTGGCGGTCAGTTCGCTGGTGGGGAAGAACTGCACGAAGCGACTGTCGTGCTGCGATCGGTCGACGAGGGTCTTTTCGACAACGCAGAAGGTGTATTGCTGTGCGGTGGACTCGATGGTGTTGGCGTTGATGATGAGTTCTTGGCCCCACCGCGAAGCCCACCCGGAAATGCCTGGCAACTTGCTGTGTTCGGGGGTCAGCAGCTCGGCGGCGAGCACGTTTTCCGACATCCCCCACACGCCGGTGTCGGTGTTGAGTAACAAGGTTTGGTTGCCAGTGGCGTGGCCGGGAGTGCGGATGAGGGCGACGCCGGGGCCGAGCAGTCGGTCACCATCGATGGGCAAGATGCGGTCGGGGTCGAGATCGATGAAGGTCTCGGGCTGGTACCAAGGCCGCTGCAACGGGTGCAGGTCCTTCATCGCTTCCAGCTCGTGGCGCTGGACCACCAGCTTGGCGTTGGGGAACCAACCCTGTACCGGGGTGTCGGGGGAAATGTCGGTCTGGGGCTTGGTGGTGCCGAGTAATCTGCGCACGTCTTGGGTGTGCAGGTGGTCGAAGGCAAGGTAGTCCACCTCGACCGGATCGATGCCTAGCCTGGCGAGGTTCGCGGGAACGGTGCCGTGCTCGGTCAGCATTCTGGCGAGCACCGGCGCCGGTGTCTGATCGCGGAGTGCGGCAAAATACGGGGTGTTGGCGTCGAGCTCGAAATCGCTGGGCTCCCAAGCGAGTGTCTTCTGTGTCCCGTCGCTGTCGTTCCAGCGCACGAGCATCATCCGGTTGGTGATGAACAGGAATGGTGCCGGTGAAGACGGGGCGCGCCACAACCCGAATTTCGTCGGATAGGGCAACGTAATCAGGTCGTGTGTGGAGACGCGCGAGGGCGTACCGGTCGCGGCGAACTCACGTTTGAAGTCGGCGGCGGCTTGCCGCGCGATGCGCAATGCCGCTCCCGGTCCGCCCTGGGTGGTGTGGATGCGCTCGAGGGTGGGGATTGGTGCGCCGAGATCCACAGGGGAGGGTACCGGAATCGTCAGCGGGGCGCCGCTGGTCGCCGCCATGTGTCGTGGCTCTGCGGTGGGGATCATGCGTTTGAGCGCTTCGAGTGGGGCGGTGATCACTGTGGACATGTTCACGACGTTAGACCTGGTCAGGGTATGAGTGCTGAGCATGGGAGGACCAAGATGGTTCGCTTCTTTTGGACGTCGAGGGAGTGGGCGTGTTGCCACCTCCGCAACGAACAGCGTCGTAGACAAATGCGCATTTGACCCCTGGCCATGGACTCGACCGGAAAGGGAAGTGCCCGATGGTTCGGGTAGTCCGGGTCGTCCCGCACGCCGATCTGCGAGCGGGCGCCCGGGTGTGTCCGTCTTTCAGTGAGCACCATCGCGCCGGTAGGCGACTGCAAGCCCAGGGCCACAGAGTTCGGTTACGACACCGTAGCCCTGTCGGTGCGGGCGCTCCGAGGAACGATCGCCACCGAGCGGGGCCGGATGGTTGTCCTCTTGTCCGGATCGGCGATGGCCGCGCAGACTAAGGGTGTTGCGGGCGGAAGCACCTGGTGCGTGCGTGCCGATCGGCACCCGATGATCCGGCCGGAACCCTGCCGATCATCATTCAGTATCCAGGAGCTTTACATGCCCAGTCCTAGCCCCGGTTATTCGATCACCGTCCGCGTCCATGCACCGGTCGGCGCTGGCACCACGTCGACGTTGGCGGCCGCGATCGCATCGGTGAAAGGTGCCATGACGGCGCTCGATGTCGTCGAGAGTCATCCCGACCACATGGTCATCGACCTCACCTGCGACGCCTCGGACGTCGCGCACGCCGACCAGATCTCTACCGCGATCGCCGAGGTTCCGGGGGTGATCGTCGGCAAGGTCAGCGACCGCACCTTCC